>NZ_JPXY01000082.1:0-1051 GCF_000771895.1 Gallibacterium genomosp. 2 | reverse complement strand
TAATCAATAACTTTTTGAACAAGAGCAGAAATATCATCAGGGAAGTTTTCAGCTTGAGCAAATTGTGCAATTTGTTGATGATGATATTGTCTTCCATCATACACTACCACGATACTGGTATCCCCTACTTGTAAATAATGGGTTTCACCAAATTCGGTATATCTGGTTGCACCAATACTGATAATTGCTTGAGAAGGATAATTGGCTTGTTTCAACAATTCGGGAATGTCATTCATAGGGCCTTGATCAGGCTGATTATTCATTCTGTCAATTAGCCAATCTACTAATTTTTGATTGAAATAATTATAGCCGGATATAGGGCTATCTATACCGTATGCAGTCAAGATATCATTTCTTTTGTGAAAACAAGCAATACGATAATGATCTAGTTTGTCACCTTTATCTATAGAATTGACATCTAAAAAGCGACTCGAAATGCCTTTTGACGCATTTCCCCAATTCTTTTTTTCACAAATTTTCTTGGCATTAGGTTTTCGGATGGAGCAATCATTATAAGCTGCAAAAGCAAAAGGTGATAAAGTGATGACTTTTTTGTTGCTGTCATAGCTAATATTAAATAGTATGGCAACTTCTGGCTCTATTTGTAAATTATCTGCACCGACAGGGGCTTGAATGGTTGAGGATGAAAGTGGAAAAGTTGATAAAAAATTATCGGCATTAGGTACATAAAAAGGAAAAATAGCTTTCGGTTGAGAAGCCTCTTTTGTTACAACCTGTTCAAAATCTTTTGCTTCACCAGCTTGTTCTAAATGCCCTGCAAAGTTACCGGCTACTCCGAAGCCGATAAATTGAGTTAAGTCCATAGTTATCTCCATAGTAGTAAAAAATACAGATTAAAAAGAAAATTGATGTAAAACAATACATTTTGCAGAAATTCTAGGCAGTTAAATAAAAAAGTGTGATATTCGTCATAAAAACAGTTGCAAGGTATAAAAAAATCCCTATAATGCCGCCTCACGCAACAAGAGAGGATAAACACTGGCTCAAAAGCGAAGATAATATCCTAGAAAGTGAAAAAAGCTTGAAAAAA
>NZ_JPXY01000081.1:0-1135 GCF_000771895.1 Gallibacterium genomosp. 2 | reverse complement strand
AAGAACGTTTAGCGAAAAAGCAAGCAGCAAACATTAGTTCTACTGCGAATATGATGCTTTCTGAATTTGCAGCAGAAGTTAATATTAATTTGCAGTTTGCAAGATTATTGAATCAACAACTTGCAACAAAAAATAATAAAACAACAATATGGACTAATTTTGCCCAACAAAAAACCAGGCATTTTTCAGATAATTACCGAGCTTATCAACAAAATTTAAATATTAATGAAATCGGTATCCAAAGTTTAATTAATGATAAAGGGCAGAGTATTGGTGCGATTTTCTCGAATGCTTATGCGACTAACTATTTATCTGATAATGCGACAAGTACGACAAAAGTAAACCAAGTGACCTTATATTTAAAGCAACAATTGACACCTAAGAGTTTTGTTACTATGGATATTAGTTATGGACGTTCTCATAATGAACTGAAATTAAAAAAACAGAATGAACATTTTCATCGTCAAATGTATAGTATTGGTTTAGGCTTTGGTCAATCTTTTTCATTATTCGGCATTGAATTACAAACATTATTAGGAATGAGGAATTATCATTATAATAATGTAAGTTATCAGTTTAATGGTATTAATATAAATACTAAGGATTTGAATTTATTAAATTATTATTCTGAATTGACAATAGCAAAAATGTGGAGAGTTGAGGATATAGAGTTTAAACCATTAATATCACTTCATTATGATAATTTTGTGCAAAGAGAGCTTAACGATAAAATGAATATTGATAATATCAGTTTGAAACAAGATTTTGGCGAAAGTGTATATTATGAGACCGGAATCGATATTAATTTTTACCAAAAGTGGCAGATTTCTTCTCGTTTAGGTGTAGGGAAAGGAAATAATTCACGAAAAGCAAAAAATGCAGAAATTAAACTGTCCTATTTATTCTAATAAATAACAATAATATGTGCCTATCTTGCAAAAGAAAAGGCACATTTTTATTTATGTTTAGGAAAAAAATAAAATTCTTAGTATGTATTAGTTGATATGTATATTTTTTGGGGCTGTAGTAGATTAGCAACAATGCTATACTACAAAAATGAAGATAACATATTGTAAATTAAAGAAATCCATACAGAAAAAACTGCTTGAGTTTTTTGTCGCAGAAGTTACTGCAA
>NZ_JPXY01000080.1:0-1077 GCF_000771895.1 Gallibacterium genomosp. 2 | reverse complement strand
CTTCCGCCTCTTTGACTAATTTCTCTGCATTTTCTAACGCAGGATCTTTATCCTGTCCTCCAACATCCGGTTTGTCTTTTCCTGTATTGCCTTGATTGTCTGTAGGGTCTGTTGGAGTTGGTTGTTCTGGATCTGTTGACGGATTTCCGCCATTCTCGGGAATTTCAATGGGATTAACGGCATCTAATCTTTCTTTCAGTGCTTCTTGTTCTTTATCTTTAGGTAGGTTTTTTAATGCTTCTTCTGCCTTTGTTTTTGCGTCTTTTATTGCTTGATTTGCTTCTTCAAGGGCTAACCTTTCTTCGTCTGTGATTTGGTTATCTTCTTTTGCTTTTTTAAGAAGATCTTTGACTTGTTGGTAGGATTTTTCGGCGGCTTCAACTGCTTCTTTGGCGGCGGTAATCTTAGTGCTTTCTACCCCCCCCCCAAGTATGGGATGATCCCTTGCCACCACTGCTTCCACCGCCTGCGGCTAATGCAATGCCTCCGAGCAATGCTGCTGCACCGGCTGCATATGCCCAAGGGCTAAAACTTTGTCCATTTTCTAAGCTGGTTGTTAATGTTCCACTGGCAATGTCGTTGCTACTAAAACCACTCATTTCCGCTTCAACTTGGGTAACGATTACTTTGCCTTGCTCTGTGCCTTGTGCCGCACTGTCAAACACCGCAAAGCATTGCTGTTCTGCGCTGCATTCGCCCCAAAATTCATCTATGATAACTTCAATCTTGTCTTTTTTGCTTTTTATGATGAGATCACTGCCTGAACGGGAAACTTGTAAATCTTCTGGAGTTTTCCCCGTTTCACTGTCTATAACGTGATACTCTTCCCCAGCAACAGCTAATTCAACATATTTGCCTTTTTTGGCAACTTTGCTTAAATCAATTCGCTGTCCTGATTTTGCTTTGATTAAAATTAGACTCATTAGAGCCCTCCTTTTTTGGCTGATGATAAATTTATTTAACGTTTTTCTTGTGCCATCTAATCTATAAAAATTGAAGATGATCCCTATTCGTTATAGTTATCTACAATAAAAATAGATTAAACTATCTACAAGAGTGCGAATACTATCTAATAAA
>NZ_JPXY01000079.1:0-5555 GCF_000771895.1 Gallibacterium genomosp. 2 | reverse complement strand
ATTTTGTCTACTATGCCATAAAAATAGGGCCTTTAATAAGCCCTATTTCCCTTCCTTTTATGGTATTTCAATGAAAATTATGCATTTTCTGATGGATCTACTGTTTCAGAAGAAGTATTAGCTTTATCCTCTTTTGGCGTTTCATCTACTTTCTCTTCTGGTTTAGTTTTTTCCACCCAACCTGCCGGTGGTGTTACTTCCTGACGTTCCATTAATTGCTTAATTTGCGGTTCATCGATGGTTTCATATTTAACCAACGCATCTTTCATTGCGTGTAAAATATCCATATTATCAATCAAAAGCTGTCTTGCTCGTTGATAATTACGAGAAACGATGTTACGCACCTCTTCATCAATGGTATGTGCTGTCGTATCTGACATATGTTTTGCTTTCGCCATTGAACGACCTAAGAACACTTCACCTTCATCTTCAGAATATAAAATTGGCCCTAATTTATCTGAAAAGCCCCATTGAGTGACCATATTACGGGCAATATTCGTTGCCACTTTAATATCATTTGAAGCTCCGGTTGAAATATTTTCTTCGCCATAAATCAATTCTTCAGCAATACGCCCTGCATATAAAGTCGAAAGTTTACTTTCCAACTGTTTCTGACTAATGCTGATTTGATCACCTTCAGGCAAGAAGAACGTCACCCCTAATGCACGACCGCGCGGAATAATAGTGACCTTATGGACAGGATCGTGTTCAGGCACTAAATAACCGACAATAGCGTGGCCTGCTTCGTGATAAGCGGTAGACTCTTTCTGTTTATCCGTCATCATCATTGTTCGACGTTCCGGCCCCATATTAATTTTGTCTTTTGCCTTTTCAAATTCCAACATTGTCACTAAACGTTTATTTGTACGCGCCGCAAACAATGCTGCTTCATTAACTAAGTTTGCCAAATCAGCACCGGAATATCCCGGAGTACCGCGAGCGATAGTCATCGGGTCAACATCATTCGCCACCGGGATTTTACGCATATGGACTTTTAAGATCTGTTCACGTCCACGCACATCAGGCAAACCAACAACTACTTGACGGTCAAAACGTCCTGGACGTGTTAATGCCGGGTCAAGCACATCCGGACGGTTAGTTGCTGCAATCACGATAACACCCTCGTTGCCTTCAAATCCGTCCATTTCAACTAACATCTGGTTCAAGGTTTGCTCACGTTCATCGTGTCCACCGCCTAAACCGGCACCACGTTGACGCCCCACCGCATCGATTTCATCAATAAAAATAAGACAAGGTGCATTTTTCTTCGCTTGTTCAAACATATCACGCACACGCGATGCCCCCACCCCAACAAACATTTCAACGAAATCTGAACCGGAAATGGTAAAGAATGGCACTTTGGCTTCACCGGCAATCGCTTTTGCCAATAAAGTTTTACCAGTACCCGGAGGCCCTACCATCAAAATACCTTTTGGAATCTTACCGCCCAATTTTTGGAATTTGCTCGGATCACGTAAGAAATCAACAATCTCACCCACTTCTTCTTTCGCTTCATCACAACCTGCAACATCGGCAAACGTTGTTTTGATCTGTTCCTGCGTCATCATTCTGGCTCGGCTTTTACCAAATTTAAGCGCACCGCCGCCACCGCCTTGCATTTGACGCATAAAGAAAATCCATACTCCGACAAGAAGTAACATCGGGAACCAAGAAATCAAGATTTGTGCCAATAACCCACGTTTTTCAGGTGCTGTACCGGACACTTTAATATCTTTCTTCAATAAATCATCAAGCACTTTATCATCATACAACGGCATTACTGTTTGGTAAGTATCGCCATTTTTCTTGGTCACGGTGATTTCATTACCATCAAAACGCGTTTCAGAAACTTGATTGTTACCAATATCGGTAATAAAAGTGGAATAATCAACACCATCCTTAGTATTGCCGGAAAAGCCTTGGAACAGCGTCATCAGCACAATTGCGACAACACTCCAAAGCATAATATTTTTAAGCATATTATTATTTTTCAAGGTAAATCCCCGTTATTTGTGTGTTTAAAAAACGTTTATCCTGTGGTTAAAGTTTATAACCCATTGCTACAATATAAACCTCTCGAGAACGATCTCTCGATGCTTCCGGTTTACGCACTTTCACTGTCTTAAATAATGAACGAATTTCTCGTAGATATTCATCAAAACCCTCTCCTTGAAACACTTTCACCACAAAACTACCTTGTGAAGCAAGAACCTGCTTACACATATCTAAAGCCAACTCAACAAGATACATCGCACGAGGAATATCCACTGAAGGCATTCCGCTAAAATTCGGTGCCATATCCGACATCACCACGTCCACCTTGTCATCACCGATTTTTTCCAACAATGTATTTAATACTTTTTCTTCACGAAAATCCCCTTGTAGGAAATCAACACCGACAATAGGATCCATATCTAAAATATCGCAAGCAATAACTCTGCCCCTTTCTCCGATTTGCGTAACAACATACTGTGACCAACCGCCCGGTGCAGCTCCAAGATCGACAACAGTCATATTCGGTTTAAATAACTTATCCGTTTTTTGGATTTCATCTAATTTGAAATAAGCTCTGGAACGTAATTTTTGCTTGTGAGCCTGTTGAACAAATTTGTCTTTGAAGTGTTCGTTAAGCCAACGTGTAGAACTTGCCGAACGTTTTTTTTTACCCATAATGCTAATATCTGAAAATCAATTGAATTAATACTCTAAAAATACTCGTTACTATATGATGATTAACTCCTAAATTTCAAGGCAAACAAGCATAAATTCAGCGAATACTGTAATAGGCTACACAATTATAGACAATTCTAATGAAATTGCCGCTTTATTTATCTTCATTATGCTAATTTCTTTCTATTTCATCCATAAACGTTTAAAATGTAGCATTTTTAATTTACTGAAAAGGGATACTTATGACATTAACATTATCTACAAAACAAAAACAGTATCTGAAAGGTTTGGCTCATCATCTTAACCCTGTAGTTATGCTCGGTGGAAACGGGCTTACAGAAGGTGTCATCGCTGAAATTGATAATGCACTGAATCACCACGAGCTAATCAAAGTAAAAATTTCCGGTGTTGACAGAGAAGATAAAGAACTAGTAGTCGCTGCAATAGAACGTGAAACCGGTGCTTATACGGTACAACGTATCGGACATATTTTAGTACTTTATCGCCCTAGTGACGAACCAACTATCATTTTTCCTAAAAAATAAAAAAAGAGTAGCTTAATCACTTAAGCTACTCAGACTGTAAACACTTCTATTTTTCTTTTATGCTGTTGGCATCTCATTCCAAGTTGCAAATTCATTCACCTCATAACGATAACTTTGATGAGGTTCTTTTACCTTTTTACCAATAGCAATTAACAATACGTCTTCATACCGTTCAGGAATAGAAAATGTAGAACGAAGCTCTTTTGAGTCATAACCAATCATTGGACTCGTATTCCAGCCTTTTTCTTCAGCTGCTAACATAAAACTCATTGCAAAAAGTCCTATATCTAAACTCAGGAAATTCATTATCTTTTGCTGCTCCAATTCCTGATAAAAACCCAAAGTCATTCCAATCATTTGTTGCTTCAGACTTTCTGGTAAAAAACCTTTCTGAACCAAGGTTTCATTCATTTTTTCAACTAATGGTTGTTTGATTGCTTCACGCCAAAATCATCAACACTGCAGAAGCATCCAATACTTGCTTCTGATTAAATGCAATAGGAAATAATCTCTCTTTTGCTGGCTGTTCAGTTAAAACAACAACACGCCACGGTTGAGTGTTAAACGCACTTGGTGCTTTACCCGCCAAAGCAAGCAGTTCTACCAACTCTTCTTGACTAATTTTCACATTAGGATCTAAACAACGGTTAGCGTGACGATTTAATAAAAATGATTCTACACTCATATATATTCCTTAAAATAATATAATCTCTATTCAGTTCTACATTTTTATAACTGTAAGATTAAGTTCTCATTTGAATTAATACTGATTCAGTAAAGAAGCCATTACAATATTTTGTAATGGCTTCAAGAGTATTGAAATATTGCTACAGCAATAATTTCTTATTTTAGATAGCTAGCTAACAATTCTGCTTTATCCGTACATTCCCAAGGGAATTGTTCACGTCCAAAGTGACCATATGCAGCAGTCTGGCGATAAATTGGCTGAATAAGATCTAACATTTTGATTAAACCATACGGACGTAAATCAAAATGTTCACGTACCGCATCAACCAATACTTCATTATCAACTTTTCCTGTTCCGAAGGTATCAATCATAATTGATGTCGGTTCAGCCACACCTATAGCATAAGATAATTGAATTTCGCAACGATCCGCCAATCCAGCTGCTACAATATTTTTAGCAACATAACGTGCCGCATATGCTGCTGAACGGTCAACTTTTGAAGGATCTTTGCCAGAAAATGCACCACCGCCGTGACGCGCTGCACCACCATAAGTATCGACAATAATTTTACGTCCGGTTAATCCACAATCTCCCATAGGTCCACCAATCACAAAGCGACCAGTTGGATTAATAAAGTATTTGGTATTTGCTGACAACCATTGCTCAGGTAATACTGGTTTAATAATTTCTTCCATAATACCTTCACGTAAATCTTTATCACTAACGTTATCTGCATGCTGACTTGAAAGGACAACTGTATCAATGCCTTGGATCTTTCCATTCTCATAGATAAAAGTAATTTGGCTTTTTGCATCAGGGCGCAACCAAGGCAAAACACCGCTACGACGCACTTCAGCTTGTTTTTCCATTAAACGATGAGCATAAGTAATTGGAGCCGGCATTAGTACTTCTGTTTCATTAGTTGCATAACCAAACATTATTCCTTGATCACCTGCGCCTTGCTCTAATGGATTTTCCCTATCTACTCCTTGATTAATATCGGATGACTGTTTACCAATCCCATTCAATACAGCACAAGAATGACCATCAAATCCCATTTCTGAAGAAGTGTAACCAATATCACAAATTACTTGACGTGCAAGATGCTCAATATCCACCCATGCTGATGTTGTAATTTCACCACCAATTAAAGCCATACCTGTTTTAACATAAGTTTCACAAGCTACTCGTGCTTTTGGATCTTGTTCTAAAATTGCATCTAAAACAGCATCTGAAATCTGATCTGCGATTTTATCTGGATGTCCTTCAGAAACAGATTCAGAAGTGAATAAATATTTTGACATGAAAATTCCTTATCAATAACTACCAATATTAAAAATAAAAAAGAAAAAATAGATGTTTTTACTTCTAGACGGCTATAATACGCTTTAATTGTTATTTGACAAGTAATTTTTTATTTTTCTTAAAAATAAAGCTTGATAAGTTATTTAACATTTACTGCTATTGTTTATAGTGAAATTAAACAACCAAACCTGATATATTCAGATTTTCCATATGAGCCGTGCTAATTAGATAAAAACATCTTACTTTAATACCATAGATATCTATTGATATAGGTCTAACTTAAAAAGTTTATTTCCCCGTTTGTCTCACCTCTCTCAAAGCAAGCCTTTAATGTAAAACAACATAAA
>NZ_JPXY01000078.1:0-4016 GCF_000771895.1 Gallibacterium genomosp. 2 | reverse complement strand
TATTTTGTCCTATATGCCGAAAAATAACTTACGGTTTTTTGTTTTTACTCTTATGCCAACCTTGCCGCCACTGCTTATTTAATCGTTCTCAATGTCAATGACTATCTAAATGAAATGCTATAAAGCATCTTCGTTTAAATACAGTAGATTTCTAACATTTTCTATGGCAAGTCACAAAGTAAAATATTGAATAAAAATTATGAAGATAATAAAAAGACTAAACACTATTTCAATCTAAAACGCCCTCGACTATAACGTGTCTTCAGTAACGCCGTATTGGCGCTTAATGTTGATTGTGTTGTTATCGCTATCTGCAACGAATGCTGCATAGTATGTGCGTGCGTAATTGCAATCGCTAACGCGTCAGCAGCATCTGCTTGTGGAGATGCGGACAAATGCAAAATTTTGGTGACCATATGTTGCACTTGCTTTTTATCCGCCGAACCAATACCAACAACAGTTTGTTTCACTAATCTGGCAGCATATTCAAATACAGGCAAATTTTGATTTGTTGCAGCTACAATCGCCACACCTCTAGCCTGCCCTAACTTTAATGCTGAATCGGCATTCTTTGCCATAAAAACCTGTTCAATAGATAACATATCAGGTTGAAATTGCGTAATAATTTCCGTTACACCACTATAAATCCGTTGCAATCGGGTCGGCAGATCATCCACAGCAGTACGAATCACACCACTGCCTAAATAGGTCAGTTGTTTACCTTGTTGTTTAATCACACCATATCCGGTTAAGCGAGAACCGGGGTCAATACCAAGAATAATTGCCATAACAGAAAAAATAAAAAAATAGGGCGAATTCGCCCTATTTTTAAAAGTTAAATTATTCTAAAGTTGCAGCGACTTCATCGCTCATATCACCATTGTGATAAACGTTCTGAACATCATCACAATCTTCCAACATATCAACTAAACGCATTAATTTTGGTGCAGTTTCCACATCCAATTCTGCAGTAGTTGAAGGGATCATTGTTACTTCAGCTTCATCAATTTTGAAACCAGCCTTTTCCAAAGCATCACGAACAGCCCCCAATCC
Organism: Gallibacterium genomosp. 2; assembly: GCF_000771895.1. Lineage (NCBI taxonomy): Bacteria > Pseudomonadati > Pseudomonadota > Gammaproteobacteria > Pasteurellales > Pasteurellaceae > Gallibacterium > Gallibacterium genomosp. 2. The sequence continues at coordinate 2,963 of NZ_JPXY01000078.1, read as the reverse complement.
TTCCCAAGCTGTATAAATTTCAAAACTGCCGTCATCTTGAGGCTGAATATCATCCGCACCAGCCTCAATTGCTGCTTCCATTAACGCATCTTCATCCGCCTCATTAATTAAAATTAAACCTTTACGAGTAAATAAATATGCTACCGAACCATCCGTTCCCAAGTTACCGCCAGATTTAGTAAAAGCGTGACGCACCTCAGAAACAGTACGTTTACGATTGTCCGTTAAGCACTCAACGATAATTGCGGTACCACCTGGGCCATAACCTTCGTAAACAATAGATTCCATATTGGTATCATCGCCGCCACCAGCACCACGTTGAATTGCACGATTAATAGTATCACGAGTCATATTATTGGATAATGCCTTATCCACTGCTGTACGCAAGCGTGGATTTGCTCCTACGTCCGCACCACCTAATTTAGCTGCAGTAACCAACTCACGAATTAATTTAGTAAAAATTTTACCGCGTTGTGCATCTTGTGCCGCTTTGCGGTGTTTAATATTAGCCCATTTACTATGACCAGCCATGAAAAATCCTCTTTAATTTTCAATAGGTTGATGTATTACAAATTTCTCTATCGCTTGCGCGTTGTTCCAAGATTTCGTCATCTTAACTGCCTCGTCTGCTTCAACCCAACGATAAGCCAGATGTTCACTTAATATAACATTCTGCTCTTCATTCAACGGCAAAGTAAACCAATATTCATGACAATGCGTTACATTAGGGGCATAACGTTGCCGAAATTGGGCAAAGATTTCAAAATCAACTTCATAATAACAATCGTTTAATTTAAACGGAAGTTTGGAAATATCCAATTGCAACTCTTCGAATACTTCTCGCTGTGCAGCCTGTAATGGAGTTTCTCCCGGTTCCAAACTGCCTGATACCGATTGCCAAAAATCCTGATCGTCTTTACGTTGCAACATCAAGACACGTTTTGTGGTGCGACAATATACCACAACTAAAACCGATTCAGGGTGTTTATATTTCATCATTTATTCAGAAATAGTCGTTTTAGTGGTATTAAATAAATATTCTGGCTTAACAATATCGATTAACCTTGAATAAGGAATTAACAATTGGATCTCGCCTTCCGCAAAACTGCCCAACATATAAGGAAAATAATCCAATAATAAGCCGTTATAAGCAAATGCAAAATTATTTGTCGGTTCTGCAATCCACCCACTATCTTCTCTTTCCAAAAGGCGTTTCTCCGCTTTTGCCTGATCCGGTTCAGATTCCGCTACAGAAATATATTCAAGATAGGCATCTCTCAGTAATTCGGAAAATTCTTGTTGTTTACCCGGTAACAAAATATCATCCAAATCTAATAATTTTTTTGTTTTTAAATCAAAATTATAAAAACTTGTACCATAAATACCGTGAGCTCCACCGGTAAAGGCATAGTAATAAGTCACAAACATTGCCAATTGGTTATTTTGTGCAAGAAACCGTGGTTTATATTCTAATGAATATCCTACAGGCATCCCCTCATTACTATCAAACAATCGTTCAACATTTGCTATAAATTCCTTTTTCAATTTATCAACGGGCAATTTATCCCATTGTGCCTGCTTTTCTTCAATTTCTCTATCAGAAAGCGTATAACTATCAAATTTTAATAGTGAACGAGCAGCCTTTTGAAAATAAGGATCAATCCAATCAATATTGGTCTTTAATGTATAAAGATCCATCTGATAACAACGTTCCTTTATACATTTCTCAGCCTGTAAAAATGGCTCCGATTGTGCAATAACTACTGGAACAGCTTCCTTATCAACCGGCAATGAACTTACCGCTTCTGCAGCATTACTTTCTTTACAAGAAAACAGCGCTAAGCCCTGAGAGATCCCCTCATAATTTCCCCAAAGCGTAACCATGTGTGAATAAATTTTGAGCTAGTAGGGTTGCAGCCACGAGTAAGTCTTCCCTTGTTATTGTGTAGCCAGAATGCCGCAAAACTTCCATGCCTAAGCGAACTGTTGAGAGTACGTTTCGATTTCTGACTGTGTTAGCCTGGAAGTGCTTGTCCCAACCTTGTTTCTGAGCATGAACGCCCGCAAGCCAACATGTTAGTTGAAGCATCAGGGCGATTAGCAGCATGATATCAAAACGCTCTGAGCTGCTCGTTCGGCTATGGCGTAGGCCTAGTCCGTAGGCAGGACTTTTCAAGTCTCGGAAGGTTTCTTCAATCTGCATTCGCTTCGAATAGATATTAACAAGTTGTTTGGGTGTTCGAATTTCAACAGGTAAGTTAGTTGCTAGAACCCATGGCTCCTTTGCCGACGCTGAGTAGATTTTAGGTGACGGGTGGTGACAATGAGTCCGTGTCGAGCGCTGATTTTTTCGGCCTTTAGAGCGAGATTTATACAATAGAATTTGGCATGAGATTGGATTGCTTTTAGTCAGCCTCTTATAGCCTAAAGTCTTTGAGTGACTAGATGACATATCATGTAAGTTGCTGATAGGTTTCCAGTTTTCCGCTCCTAGGTCTGCATATTGTACTTTTCCTCTTACTCGACTTAACCAGTACCAACCCAGCTTCTCAACGGATTTATACCATGGCACTTTAAAGCCAGCATCACTGACAATGAGCGGTGTGGTGTTACTCGGTAGAATGCTCGCAAGGTCGGCTAGAAATTGGTCATGAGCTTTCTTTGAACATTGCTCTGAAAGCGGGAACGCTTTCTCATAAAGAGTAACAGAACGACCGTGTAGTGCGACTGAAGCTCGCAATACCATAAGTCGTTTTTGCTCACGAATATCAGACCAGTCAACAAGTACAATGGGCATCGTATTGCCCGAACAGATAAAGCTAGCATGCCAACGGTATACAGCGAGTCGCTCTTTGTGGAGGTGACGATTACCTAACAATCGGTCGATTCGTTTGATGTTATGTTTTGTTCTCGCTTTGGTTGGCAGGTTACGGCCAAGTTCGGTAAGAGTGAGAGTTTTACAG
>NZ_JPXY01000077.1:0-5757 GCF_000771895.1 Gallibacterium genomosp. 2 | reverse complement strand
GTCAGCAGTCTGAGAGATCTTTGATCTCCGCCGCACTTTAAGATAGCGGAAAATATAAATTATGCAAATAAAATAATCTAAAAATAATCTTTTTTCTCTTTCATTATTTTTTTGACAAAAAAAGATACTATTTTTTAGAAAAAATATAATTCAACTCTCATTTTCTACAGCTGTTTTAAGGCTATTCAATAATTTTTTGCCATAAATTGCACGCCAACCACACAGCAAATCAGGTAATTTTTGTTGGGATTGTCCCAACCAATACCATTTTAAAAATTGGTGCAGTGCTTTTTTGCTTGCCACAAGTTGTAACGGTACTTTATTTTGTAGCATTGCTTTTAACTCTTTATGCAGTAGATTTAAATATTTCTTGTAATGTGGACGTTCCGAAATATTTTCAATTAAATCAGGGTATTGCTCCGGCGGCACACGTTTTGCCTGTTCCAACAGCAACAATAGTTTTTTGCCATATCTTTTGATCTCCATCGGATGCAAACCCAAATCCAATAACTGTGCGGTGTGAACAGGCTCGTGAATTGCCATTTGAACCAAACCTTCACTACTGACAATAAAATTCAAGGCAATATTGCGTTTTATGCCCTCCTGAAAACGCCATTTCGCCAAAAATTTCAAATTATTCAATGCTTTTCGATTTAAACGCCAAGCATTACCAATATCCAAATAAGCCTTTTCCGGCGAAATTTGACGACAACGTTTTTGTGCAAACAGCTCACACTCCTGTTGAATCGCTGTTTTCCACTCTGAACTTGCCATTGCCGCCGCCATTTTTTGGTAAATCGGCAACAAATAATAGACATCCGCCGCTGCATAATTAAGCTGTCTTTCGCTTAACGGTCGTTTCAACCAATCTGTTCTTGATGCTTTTTTATCCAACTCTATCTGTAAATAATGTTGTACTAATAGTGCAAAACCAACAGATTGCTGAAATCCTAAAAAATTTGCCATAATTTGAGTATCTAACATTGGCATCGGAATTTGCTGAAATTGTTGATGAAAAATCTCTATATCTTCCCCACTAGCGTGCAAAATTTTCAATACATTTTTATCACTAAGCAACTCAACAAAGGGCTGCCAATCAGTTATGTTTAGAGGATCGATCAATGCAACATCTTTACCGAAATAAAGCTGAATCAACCCTAATTTGGCATAATAACTGCGTATTCTCTCAAACTCAGTGTCCAATGCCACTACTGAATAATGCCGTGCTTGTTCGCATAGCTGCTTTAATTGTGAATCTTGTTGAATAAATTGATAAGGAATCATTCTGCGTGTCTATCTTTCAAAAAGAAAGGCATGAAATCCATGCCTTATTTACCTTACTGTACATTACTGTTTGCGAAAACTATCTTAATATGTAACGCATTATCGTCATCTTCAGCGTTTGAGCCAATGATGAAATTCAGATTAATTTTGTGCTGCTATTTTTGCTCGTTTTGCCAGCTCTTCATCACGCACAACACGGCGTAAAATTTTTCCGACATTACTTTTTGGCAACTCTTCACGAAACTCAATTTCTCGTGGAATCTTATAACCTGTTAGACCACTACGACAATGTTTACGCAACTCTTCCCGAGTTAAACTTTCATCTTTTTTTACCACAAAAGCTTTGATAATCTCTCCTGAAACCGGATGAGGCACACCAATTACAGCGGCTTCAGCCACTTTCGGATTCAACATAATAACGTCTTCTACTTCATTCGGATAGACATTAAAACCAGAAACAATGATCATATCCTTCTTACGATCAACAATACGCAACTGATAGTCATCATCCATTTCAACTATATCACCGGTCGCCATCCAACCATCTTTTAACACTGCTGCGGTTTCTTCCGGTTTATTCCAATAACCTTGCATCACCTGTGCGCCTTTCACCCAAAGCTCACCCGGTTGATTAAGCCCAAGTTCATTGCCATTATCATCCATAATTTTAATATCGGTATCCGGCACTGGCACGCCGATTTTACCAGCGTGTCCGGCGAAATTCGCTGGATTACAAGCAATCAACGGTGAACACTCTGTCATTCCGTAACCTTCTAAAATATGACAACCAGTTAAATCATACCAACGTTGTGCAATCGCTTTTTGCACAGATACTCCACCACCAACAGTTAATTTTAGCTGAGAGAAATCAACATTTTTTAACTCTTCTTGCTGTAATAACGAATTAAATAAAGTATTTACACCTGTGATCGCTATCGGACGATAACGCTTTAACTCTTTGATCAAATTAGGCAAATCACGAGGGTTAGTGATTAAAATACCAGTAAGTCCAAAATCAATAAACAATAATGCATTCACGGTTAAAGAGAAAACGTGATACATCGGCAAAATAATAGTGGCATAACGATTATTACCAGCTTTAACAAAAGGCTCAGCCAACCATTTTGCCTGTGCAATGTTGTAAATCATATTGCCGTGAGTGAGCATTGCTCCTTTCGCCACACCGGTTGTACCGCCAGTATATTGCAGAAATGCAAGATCTTTTTTACCAATTTCCGGACGAATATATTGACGATATTTACCAACCCTTAACACTTCACGGAAAGTTACGGCGTGCGGTAATTTATATTTCGGCACTAGCTTTTTGATATATTTAACCACAAAATTGACTAACGTCCGCTTACCGAATGAAAGTTGATCGCCCATTCTAGTTAAAATCACGTGCTTCACATCAGTATTAAAAACAACTTTTTCTAATGTCGAAGCAAAGTTGGAAACCACCACTATCGCGGTTGCACCGCTATCTTTGAGCTGATGCTCTAATTCTCTCGGAGTATAAAGCGGATTAACATTCACCACCACCATACCAGCTCGCAAAATACCAAACAGTGCAATTGGATATTGCAACAAATTCGGCATCATCAATGCAACGCGATCACCTCGTTCCAACTTCAACTCATTCTGTAAATAAGCTGCAAATGCTCGGCTACGCTCTTCTAATTTACGATAAGTTAAAACTTGCCCCATATTGACATAAGCCGGTCTATCCGGATGTTCTCTTACCGCTTTTTCCAACATTTCTACTAAAGAAGATAATGCCAACGTATTCGGATCCATTCTTGATTCAGCCGGATAATTTTTTACCCACAATCTATCCATTTTCTTATCTATATCATCGTTCTAGTTAAAATTCGGTCGTTATCTTATCACAGAATTTACAAAATTTTTATCACGAATGCGTTCACTGATCAGCAATCAACATCAATAAGAGGGTTATTGGTTATACAGATTGAATTAATGAGAATGAGCTTTTTCCAAAAAATACGCCCGCTTCAAAAGAAAGCGGGCAATCCTAAAGCTTAAAAGAGGTATTAACGATATTCCACATTGATAATATCAAACTCAACTTTACCGCCTGGGGTTGTAATCGTGACATTATCATCCACTTCTTTACCGATTAAACCACGTGCAATCGGTGAATTGACCGAAATTAGCCCTTGCTTAATATCGGCTTCATCATCACCAACGATTTGATAAGTTACTTCATCATCAGTTTCCACATTCACTAACACGACTGTTGCACCAAAAATTACACGTCCATTATTCGCAATTTTCGTTATATCAATAATTTGTGCATTAGACAATTTGCCTTCAATTTCTTGAATACGTCCTTCACAAAATCCCTGTTGCTCACGAGCAGCGTGATATTCTGCATTTTCCTTTAAATCACCATGCTCTCGCGCTTCGGCAATTGCTTTAATAATTTCTGGACGACGCACATTCTTTAAATAATCAAGTTCTTCACGTAAAAGATTAGCACCGCGTACTGTCATCGGAATTTGTTGCATTATTTTGATCCCTTTTAACGTATTAATTAACAGTCAAAACAAAACCACATAAGCAATAAACATTGTACTTATGTGGCAAAAATAATAAATTGTGATTTACGAAATCAACGAGAGCTATTATTATTTACCGCATTGCAAAAAATATCAATATTAAAAACCGTTGTTATGATCTTCTCTATTTCAATCAATACGTACATTCGTAAATCTTTAAAATATCTGCTTCCTATATTAAGTTGTTTAACATTTAGCCAATTCGTAAATGCTACTGTTGATGTGCCTCCACTAATCAATGAATTACCTAAAGGCACAAATGTTACGATCGCTGCCAAAAATCTTGCCACTAACCAAACCGTTGCTAGCTATCAAAGCGATATGTTTATGTTGCCTGCAAGTACACAAAAGGTATTTACCGCCATTGCCGCAAAGCTGCTATTAACTGATCAATTTAAATTTCAAACCAGCTTATTAACCAACGGAAAAATTGAAAATGGGCATTTAAAAGGTGATTTAATTATCAAATTTAGTGGAGATCCAGACTTAACTAGCGGACAGCTTTACAACCTACTTGCCACTTTAAAAAAACAAGGAATTCGCCAAATCAATGGTGATTTAATTTTAGATACCTCCATTTTTGCTTCCCACGACCGTGGCTTGGGCTGGATTTGGAACGATTTAACAATGTGTTTTAATGCGCCACCAGCAGCGGTGAATATTGACGGTAACTGTTTTTCTGTAAACATTGATGCCAGTGGTTCTGTTGGCAGTTTAGTTCGTATTGATGTTCCTTCTCAATACCCAATTCAGATGTTTAGCCAAGTTTATATCGTTAATGACAATGAAGCGGGCTATTGTCAATTTGATGTGGTCAGTAACGACAATAACCGTTATCAACTCAAAGGCTGTATCCGCCGTCAACCGAAAAAATTCGGTTTAAGTTTTGCGGTGCAAGATACCGATAGCTATGCTGTAGCGATTTCACAAAGAATGTTAAAAAATCTCGGCATTTCATTCAGTGGGCGAGTTCAAATACCATTCCAACCACAGCAAGGTAATGTTTTAGCTACTCATCAGTCTAAAGCCTTGCCGGAATTGTTGAAAAAAATGATGAAACATTCTGATAACCAAATTGCAGATGCATTATTCAGAACAATTGCTTATTACTACTATAAACGCCCAGCGACATTCCAATTAGGTGGAATGGCGGTGAGAAGAATTCTAGAGAAAAACACCAATATCCGCTTTGGTAACAGTGTGATTGCCGATGGTTCAGGGCTTTCACGCCAAAATCTGATCAGCGCTAATACGATGTTGCAAGCATTGGAATACATTGCTCGCAACGACAACACGCTCAAATTAATGCAAACTTTCCCAATCGCCGGTGTTGACGGCACCATCAGCGGTCGTGGTTCATTGATCGGCTCACCGTTGGTGAAAAATGTCATTGCTAAAACCGGCTCCCTTAAAGGCGTTTACAACCTCGCCGGTTTCCTCAATAACACCCGTGGTGAAAAAGTCGCATTCGTTCAATTTATCAACGGCTATTCCACCGGTGATTTGGAAGATAAAACCAAACGTGCGCCGCTAGTCCGTTTTGAATCACAACTTTATCGTGAGATTTATGGGGATTAATTTTTATTTATCTTCTTAAAATTAAAAAAGAAAACGTTTTGAATAATATTTTTTATTGAAGGATTAAAAAATGTTGGAAAAAGTAGAAAGATTTATTAGTGAAATCAAAATAAAAAAATTTTATAGTTTATAAATAGAATGAGGATTTCCATATTTGTAAATTATTTTGTCATTACTCTATTTGCAGCATTATAAGTAAATGTATAAATACCAATCATTTCTTTCATTATAAAATGGGATTAACTCCCCATTAAACTATGAAGGCAATTTATATTTTTTCTTTTTTCAAATTGCCTTTATTATGGCATATAGGACA
>NZ_JPXY01000076.1:0-1146 GCF_000771895.1 Gallibacterium genomosp. 2 | reverse complement strand
CGCTGCTTTCTCTGCTGCTTCATTTGGATTTTTAGGATCAGTAGGTGGGTTATCACCGCCGCCTTGTGATGGGTTATCACCGCCGCCTTGTGATGGGTTGTCACCACCGCCTTGTGATGGGTTATCTCCGCCACCTTGAGATGGGTTATCGCCACCTTGGTTTTGGTTATTGTTGTTATTATTTGAATTGTCGTCTTTTGTCACTTCCGGAACTTCGATACCTTTTACGTTATCAAGTTCTTTTTGTGCCTGAGGACGTTGACGTTTTGGTAGGTTGTTGATGATTTGTTGTGCTTCGTCTTTGGCTTTTTGAACTTCCGCTTGCGCATCTTTCAGCTGTTGTTGTTCTTCTGCTGTCACTTTGCCATCTTTATTTACTTGATCAAGAAGCTCTTTTGCCGCTGCTTCAGCATCTCTAGCTGTTTGGATCTTCTCGTTTGCCAATCGTTTAGTCGGCTTTTGAGATTTCTGATTTGAATCGGAGGTTGCACTGGGAGATCCGCTCCCTGAACTCCCCCCCCAGCTGCTAAAGCGATTCCGCCTAGCACAGCTGCGCCTGCTGCATAATACCAAGGTGAAATCACCTGTCCTTCCGCTAAGCTGGTGACCAAATTCGGCTCTGCTGAACCTGCAGTGAAAGCGCTGATTTCGTGATCAACTTGTGTCACGATAATATCGCTTTTGTATGCACCTTCGCTGCTTGCTGTGTCAAAAATAGCATAGCATTGCTGATCTGAAGTGCATTCGCCCCAGAACTCATCAATAATCACTTCAATATTTTCTTTTTCGCTGGTGATGATTAAATCATCGCCGGAGCGAGAAACTTTAATGTCTGACGGTGTCTTGCCTGTAACACTGTCAATTACGCGGTACTCTTCACCCGGAACCGCAGTTTCGGTGTATTTCCCGTTTTTCGCGCCTTTAGACAAATCAATACGTTTGCCTGAGTGCTTTTCAATTAAAATTAAACTCATATAGCTGATATCCTTTTATGTAGAAACACAGTTAAATTTTTTAATCGTTCAAACTTATCGAACACTTGCCATTTCTAATACAGACAACTACTTAATATCACCCCTAAATAAATAATAAAAATTACTCTAAAAAATAACTTCCTGTTATAAATTCAAGAGGGAAATAGCAAGT
>NZ_JPXY01000075.1:0-8695 GCF_000771895.1 Gallibacterium genomosp. 2 | reverse complement strand
TTTCGGGGTCAGATCAAATTGTTTAAAAGTGGTTTAAAGTTCAGTAATACTTCATTTAAACCACTAACCTCTATTTTATTAACCATAAATTAATCGGTATATATGGGCCTAAATTACTTGGCTATCCAAAAGATTATCCCTATATCATATTTCAAAACTTTCCAGACTTGTACCATTATCAAGCTGAATTTGAATTGCTTTTGTGCTCTACCCTGCTCATGTTTTTTGAACTACTACATTAGAAATTTTTAAGAAATTTATAATATATTGTGTTATGACCATCTTATTTATGTTAGGATGATAAAAATCAAATTATAATACATCTTATCCCTAGGGTATAAGGTATAGAGAGTACTTTTACACATGAAATTTAAAATCTTAGAAAGATATACACCGCCCTCATTGAATCTGGAGAATTTAGTACTTCTAACAAAAGATCATTGGAATGATTATGGGTTTCAAACAATGTTCTCAGTAGATATTTTTGATAATGATGGCCTCAAATATTCTATTGGAAATATTAAAATAGGCTTCAAGGATCAAGATATCAGTACGCCAACTTATAAAAAAATTCAAAAATTATTCAATAATAATATCTTTGATTCATTGCCTTCTAGCTTCTTTTCAATAGGGCAAGATGTTGATTTTTATATAAATCTTTTCAAATTACCTAATGAGATTAAGGAAAATTTCTTAAAGAGTTTAAATGATATTATCTACAATACTCAACTTTTTAATGTCGTTCAAAATGAACATGTTTTTAATACTTCATTGATGAGAGGAATTACAGAAACAATAATAGAACAATTCAAACGAGTTTTAGATGGGAAATCTCCTTTAAGCGATTTTAAATTCTATTTTATTAAAAAAGAACAAGACGATATTGGATCAATAAAATTACAATTCAATGTATACGCTAATTCAACACCAAGCACGAACATACATGCAATTATTGGTAAAAATGGTGTTGGAAAAACGACTTTATTAAATAGAATGATTCTGTCATTTATAAATAAATCTGATAATAATGAGGGATTTTATCAAGATTCTCTGGTACTAAATCAATACAAGAAGATCAAAGATGACTATTTTAGTCATCTTATAGCTGTTTCATTTAGTATATTTGATCCATTTATTCCTAATAAAAAAGAGTTTAAAAATTATTCTTATATAGGGTTAAAAGAATCTGAATCAAAATTAAAAGAACCAAAAACATATTTTCAGAATGACTTTTTAGTGGCATTTTATGAGTGTATGTCTTTCTCTGCTAAAAAATCTCGCTGGTTACATGCTATAAAAAATTTAGAATCTGATTATAATTTTTGTGAAAGAAAACTAAGTTCTTTAATCGATAGAGAGGAAAATGAACATGATGATGAATATGAAAAACGGATATTAGAATCTATCCATAACTTAAGTTCAGGCCATGCTTCTGTTTTACTTATCATTACTCAATTAGTCGCAAAAGTTAAAGAAAAAACTCTCGTTTTAATTGATGAACCAGAAACCCACCTTCATCCTCCTCTATTATCTGCTTTTATACGTACATTATCTGACTTATTAGATAATAGAAATGGAGTAGCTATTATTGCCACACATTCACCAGTAGTGTTACAAGAAATACCTAAATCTTGCGTTTTAAAAATAGAGAGAACTGGCAAAATAATAGAAGCTTTTAGACTAAATATTGAAACCTTTGGTGAAAATGTTGGTGTTTTGACTAGAGAAGTATTTGGTTTGGAAGTCCTTAATTCTGGATTCTATAATCTATTAACTAAAAAAGTAGAAACGGGAAAAAAATATAATGAAATCATAGATGAATTTAACGAACAACTAGGTACAGAAGCTAGAATACTATTAAAAATGTTAGTTAGACATCGAGATACTAAAGATTAGAGATTTTTATCATGATTAAAATTGATTTACCTAGCAACTGTCAAAATTACGCTGATGTTATAGATTCATGTTGTAATATCATGAGAGATGATAATACTCTTAAAAGTAAAATAAAAGAGAATAAAAACGATCTATTAAGAGTTTCTGAATATTATAAACACACTGCAAAGACTAATCATTTGTTTTTTCATCAATATTATAAGTGTGAAGAAAATTGTCATATTATTATAACCAATAAGAATATAAATACCGTATTAACTAAGCATGATATGATAAAATTATATGATGAATATTTTGTAAAAAAACGTAATGATAACAATAATCATTATTATGATACAATTATTAACAATGCAAAGGATCCAACAATATACTGTCCTTTTTGTTGTGGAATAGGCACACCTACCGAAATAGATCATTTTTTACCAAAATCCCAATGTTGTTACTATTCCATTTTCCCATATAATCTTATACCTATATGCAAAGACTGTAATCAAATTTACAAAAAAGATTTTTTTCCAGAATATGAAAAACAATTAATTCATCCATATCTTGATGATAACTGTTTCTTCAATGATCAATGGTTATATGCTGAATATATCAATATCCCAAATGATATTGGAACTATCAAATATTTTGTTAAACCTCCGAATCATTGGTCTATAGACAAAAAAAATAAAGTAGAATTTCATTTCAATAGATTTAATTTAGCTGAACGATTTTTTAAAAAATCTTGTAGCCCATTGTCTCATGAATTAAACTCAATGAAAGCTTATAAAAAAAGCGGGATATCTATGAATGATTTTGAACAATGTAGTATAGACTCCTACCTCAGTGAGGAATCTAGAATAAATCATTGGAAAAGAGCTTTATATCAAGCAATTAAAAATAGTATTTCTACTATTTGGCAAAATATATAAAACTATTATTGACAATATCATCTGCACCATCTCTTAATGGGTTTTCACTTCATCTATACTCTCTTTCTGTACGCTTTCATTCACTGTTGCGGTATACAAAAAAATGTAGTTGGTATATTACATTGTTTCATAGTGACTATGATATTACTACCTATTGCAGTCGCGATACTATCACTTTTTTTGAAGATTGCCCATTGCACCTAACCCTGCCCAAAATGCATTGCCTATAACTTCACAAAGTCAACATTTTACATACCTAGCAATAGTTTACTTGATGAGTTACTTAATATTGAATAAAAATTTAATAAGTCATAGAAATTTAGGGCAAAATGGCTATAATTTTATTATATATAAATATATAGGACTCACTTGATTGTTTTTACAATCTATTTGAGAGGAGGTAAATATGAATATAGAACAAGATAAGATACCCTCAAAATACGAATTTTGGAATGTTAAGGGAATTGATAGAGTATTAATAAATCTCGATCCTAACGACAAAATGAATGTATTTATTGGAAATAATGGAGTCGGTAAAACAAAAACACTAGAGAGTCTATATCAAGCGTTGTTATTTTCTAGTAATAAGTATATTGAATTCAGATAGGTTCTTAACTAATACATTAGTATTTGAAAAAGCAAAAATTAATAATAATGACTTTTTTATCGATAAAATGAATCTTATCAGTCATGTTGCGAAAACGACCCCCTATCCTATTATTTATATTCCTGCCCAAAAAAGAGGATATTTTAAAAATAACAATACCGATCGCATCAAAGTTTTGGGGGAATTTAAGGAACGTCAACAAGCGTATTTTGAGGCTATCTATCGAGATATCAATAATAATGAATATAATGATTCTATTGAAACATGGTTTATTCAGAGGGCTCAATCAGCTAATCGTTATCAAAATAGTGAAGATAATCGAGAAATCGAATTACTGTCAGTACTACATATCCTAAATAGAATTGATGAAAGAATTAGTAATGATCCCTCTTCATTGAGTCTTATAGGTGGGAAATTTATATCTTTAATGATAGAAGGAAAATGGCGCAAATTAAGTGAGTTAAGTAGTGGATTTACTTCATTAGTTAAAATAGTTCAATCGATTGTGTCTGGTTACGCTTTTTTTACAAATTCTACAAATTTGGAAAATGAAAAAGAAGTTGTATTAATTGATGAAATAGAGAGCCATTTACATATCAGCTGGCAAACCAGAATATTACCAGTATTAAATGATGCCTGTCCTAATACTATTTTTATTGTTGCAACCCATTCATCATTAGTATTATCTCAATTATATGATGGAAAAGCTTATAAACTAGTTAATGAGAATGGTATTGTTAAAAACAAAGAAATACCAAATCCAAGTAATGCAGCTTTTGTTGATCTACTTTCTACTGCGTTTAATGTTGATCTAAATGAGATTAAATTAACAAACATTCAACCTAAACGTTCAGTTAATCAGAAAAGTAAATTGCTTGATATTTTAGGACTATCTAAATAGGTAGTAGTATGCAACAAAATATTTTATTAGATACAAATAAAATAATTAGTATCTTGAAGGGTAATAATCAAGATAGTAGTTGGTTTATAGAAAAATTGAATGAAGGACAAACACTATTTTTCACCACACCATTAATTAGACATGAAGTATTACGTTTTTACGATTATAGTGAATCAAATGCTATTGAGTATAAAAAAGCGGAGCAGTTTTTATCTGCATTAGAAATTATTAATATTGACAAGAATATTACTGATATTGCTACAGATATTTTTAGATATGAAAGAACAAGTTATTCTGAACGGTATCAAAAACAACCCGATGGTACAGAAAAGCGCTTAGATAAATATAACTTTGATACAATGTATGTGGCTAGTGCTATGTGTTTTAATTTAGAAATGACTTCAAATGATGTTGATATTTGTAAAATAAAGAATTTATATTATGAAACGGTTAGGAAGAAAAACTCTTAATCTTGGTTAAAAAGTGGTTTAAAGCCTTGTACTATATGCTTTTAAACCACTTTTTACCAATTTTTTTCCTATATGCCTCTTTAATATTTAAGCCTGCTTTTAGCAACAAATTTGTCTATCACACCTCTTTTTCCGGCTATTATCTTGATTTAAATAGTCTAATTTTATAATCAATTAAAATTTCTATGTCTTATACAATCAGATATGGCATACACTAATCGATCAATATCTTTCAATTGTAATGATGCTATACTAGCTCTGCCATTGTAAAGGATATATATCCCATGTTTTTCAGCTAATAATTCAATTTCATCTTTGTATAAATTAAAATTTATAAACATTCCAGAATTGTTTTTTATTTTCAAAACATACTCTATGTTTAATTCTTTTAATTTATTAATCAACTCTCTTCTTCTAAGTTTTAATGTATTTGATAAATTTATTAACTCCTCATTCCATTTATTAAATAAATCTTTATTATTAAATACCTTAGCAACACATTGTGCTATTAGACTTGGGGGCATAGAATAGGTTGTTCGAATCACTGACTTAATATTATTTTCAAATATAGATAACCTATTTTTATTTTTAGAAAACAATATAAGAGCCCCCAACCTCTCATTATATAATCCCATATTTTTTGATAAAGAAATAACAACATAGAATTGATCTAAATACTTACTTAAAACTGATAGAATATATAAATCCTCTTTCAATCCATTATTGATACCCCAATACGCAAGATCAACAACAATATAAAATTTCTTTTTGATAGATAATTTAGCTATATTCTTCAAACTACTCTCATCAAGATCAACTCCACAAGGATTGTGACAACATCCATGAAGAACTAAAATATCTGATTCTGAAATATCTTCTAAATCCGATAATATATTTTCAGATTCAATTTGCCCTATATTATTTATAATATAATTATAAGTTTTTGAACACATGCCAACATTATTAGCTATTTTACCATGATTGTCCCACCCCGGCTCACTATACCAAACTGTTTGTAAATTAGATTGGTATAGCGTTTTAAAACACAACCATAATCCTCCTGAACCACCTAAAGACTGTATTGCTGACATATAATGATCTGAATCTAACATATATCTTCTTAATAGCGATACAATATTATTTCTAAAAGAAATATCACCCAATACTGATAGTTTAATTTCTGATTTATCAAAAGTAGGAGTAAGTAAATTATTTATTACACTAAATCCTGTATCTTGATTCTCTTCACTTCTATAATAACCAAGGCATAAATTTAAAATATCTTTTCTAGGATCCTTAGAAATTTTCTTTGTTATTTCTACAATAGAATCCATATTTTTAATATCTTTATCCATAGTTCTTCTATCCTATATTGTCATAGATGCTCTCGCTATAGCATCTGCATCAATCATAAAATCAATCCAAAATGCTGGTCTACTACTTCCTGATTGCATAAACCATCTCGTGTGTTCAGTTGGAATTCCTAATACAAAAATATTAGAGAGTATATTGCCATCTTTATCTATAGGATTATATGGGGATTTTGTAACATTAACTCCACCAGTCTCAAAAACATCTAAATCTTCTCCTTTATTTATAAATGGGACAAAAATACCTCTTCTTACTAAAGATTTAATTAATGGGTTTAAATCATTTTTCAAATCCATAATGGGAATTCTTGCATCTATCAATACAGAAACTTCTTTATGATAAGTTGTAAGAGAATTAGAAGTAATACTGTAACCTGTTTCTTTTGGAAGAACATTCATCCCTGGAGGAACTATTGATACAATACCAGCTTTTATTAATGCTTCTAATTGTTCTAATCGAAATAATGGTGGGCCCGATGATAATAAAGACATAATAGGAACATATTTCTCTATAAAATGACAATGTGACTCAGGAGTTAGTCCTCCAAAATCAACTACAGTACGTATACTATCTCTAATATTTCGTAAAACATCTAACGCTCCTTTTAGTGGTGATGAAATATTTCCTTTTTTCGCTTCCATAATGTCTTCAAATAAAATTGATCTCAATGAAGATTCCCACTCTTCTTCATTTTGAAAAATTTTCCCTAAAAATGGATGAGCCAACTTTTCTAAACTTAACGGCTTTAAGTTAACATTTAATAAATTATTTGCAATTTTTACTAATTCATTAGATGAACTAATTTCATTTTTCATAACAGACAATGAAAATGTTTCAGCTTTATCTTCTCCATATATATTTTTAATTTTCTGATATAACCAAGTATAATTAACTTCAGCTTCAATGAGTGGCCATACATCTTTATCAAAATTAACATTATTATTTTTTAATTTACGTAATACCGCCATTTTTTGAGAAGTAACAATTATTCCTTTATGTTTATAATTGCTATCTTTTTCATTTCTTCCTCTTGCTAAAATAGGAATTCCATTCCTTGATCCACAATACAGTTTAGGTTCTAAACCTGAAGGCTTATACACTAAAGAACCATTCTCTTTATAGAATTGTCCACCCCTTCCCTCAGTCAATGCGGCAATAACATCGAAAAAAGATAGCCCAAGTCCAATAACACCTACTTTATGATTTCTATCAATTATAGATAGATCCATTTCATGAATTGAGTTGCCTCTAAAAAATTTTAAGAAATTATTTTTCTTAGCTACATCCTCTAATACTTGGAAATATCTAGAATAACTATTTATCGAATGTCCTGTAGTAATAATCAACCCGTCTGTTTTCCAAATATCTTCTTTTTCCGTCACTACTGTATATTTATCATTATATATAGAGATTACATCTACGACTTTATCTAATTTTGATATTACTTCTATTCTTTGGGATAGGCTTTTAATAATTAATTCCCATACAAAATTTAAATACTCTCCATAATACTTTCTTGGTGCATAACCACCATAATAATCATAATCATAATCATAATCATAATCATAATCATAATCATAATCATAATCATAATCATAATCATAATCATAATCATAATCATAATCATCATAATGGTATTTCCACCAACTCGCAAAAGAAGGTCCCGCACCTGGTTTTGCTGAAAAAAATGACCCTTCCCCAGAAAAAGCTGATATTTCACTAGCGATAGTATTCATAAGTAGTACTTTATTTTGATTACTATTCCAAATTCGTCCTTGCCCTAATTTAACTGCATCTACAATTACAATCTTAGAAATAGAAGTTTTAATATTTTTCTCTAAAAGAACTGCTATTCTTTCTAGTACTGATATCCCTCTTGGACCTGTACCAATTATCGTAAGTGTTTTCATTATTTACCTCTTTTCAATTCAAATTTCTTTATCACATCAATAAATTTTAAAGTTTCATTAATATCATCTTTATTCTGTAAATAATTACTTCTTACAAAATCACTAATTATTAAAGGAAATATTTCATTTTTCACCTCAACAACATTTCTATTTAAATTAATTAATATTTCTGCATAATGATCTTCAAATAAATAATTTAATATTCGTTCTACATAGACTTCATCTAATATCACAGGTAGTAAATCATTTAATGAAGCATTTTTATAAAAAATATCTCCAAAGCTAGGGGCTATAACAGCTTTAAATCCCCAATCCTTTAATCCCCAAACTGCAAATTCTCTAGAAGATCCCGTAGCAAACTCTCTTCCGGTAACCAAAATTGTTGCTCTTTGATAATAAGGATTATTCATTATAAAATTAGGATCTTCTCTCCAATCTCCAAATACTGAATCTTCATGTCCTCTTTTAGTTGGCTTATAGCAGAACCTTGCCGGCATAATCTGATCTGTATCAATATTATTTTTTTTAAGGGGCATACCCCTACCTCTAAAATATAATCTATAGGCGTGGGCAAGTACCACCGCTGAATTGGCTGGACGTTATAGCGTGGCGGAGGAAGTGAA
>NZ_JPXY01000074.1:0-10001 GCF_000771895.1 Gallibacterium genomosp. 2 | reverse complement strand
TTGCTTGCTTGCTTGGATAATATTAAATATCATTAAAGTTCTCCGTAAAAATAGACGAATTTATTGTAAAATTATTTACAGTAAACGTCTTACTTTTGTTTTATAAAATATAATATTTGGTTACTATAGAATACTAATAATACCCTAAATGAATTTAATTATTCTACATCAAATTCAACTTTATTTAAGTTAATTTTGTTGTTTTTATAAAATAAATGGTTCGTTTGTTTGATTTTTATCATAAGTTTTCATCCATTTTTTAGGCTACAAAAAAGTCTTTTACTTTACTACAATAGTTATTATTTTTTGTTTTTATTATTGTTATGCGCCTTTTTATTGCAGAAAAACCAAGTTTAGCTCGTGCCATCGCTGATGTATTGCCTAAACCCCACCACCGTAATGATGGTTTTATTCGTTGCGGTGAGAATGATTATGTTACTTGGTGTGTCGGACATTTATTGGAGCTGGCAGAGCCGGATGCTTACAATCCGGCATTTAAACAGTGGCGACTGGAACATTTGCCGATTATTCCGCAGCAGTGGCAGTTTTTAGCCAAAAAATCGACCGCTAAACAGCTTGCAGTGATTAAACAGCTGTTGAAACAGGCGGATGTTATTGTGCATACCGGCGACCCGGATCGTGAGGGGCAATTATTGGTGGACGAATTATTTGCCTATTTTAAGTTACCAAAAGAGAAAATCGCCACCATTCAACGCTGTTTGGTCAATGATTTAAACCCAGCGGCGGTGAGTAAAGCTGTCAATAAATTACAACCGAATCAAGACTTCAAATTTTTAACGATTTCCGCATTGGCACGTTCACGCGCAGATTGGCTTTACGGCATTAATATGACGCGCGCTTATACGTTGCGCGGTCAGCAAGTTGGTTATCGTGGTGTGTTGTCGGTCGGGCGTGTGCAAACGCCGGTATTAGGTTTGATTGTGCGCCGTGATTTGGAAATCGAACATTTTGAACCGAAAGATTTTTTTGAGGTACAGGCAACAATTCACCATTCCGCAGCAACAGTTACCGATAATCCGCAGCCGAACGGCTATCCGTTTAAAGCCTTATGGAAACCGGGCGAGGCTTGCGAACCTTATCAGGATGAAGAGGGCAGAGTTTTATCAAAAGCATTGGCGGAACACGTTGTTAAACGCATTAGTGAAAAGCCGGCATTGGTTACCGAATATCAAAGTAAAACAGAAAAAGAGATGGCACCGCTGCCTTATTCTCTGTCTGCGCTGCAGATTGATGCCGCCAGAATGTATGGAATGTCGGCGCAACAGGTGTTGGATATTTGCCAGCGGTTGTATGAAACGCACAAAGCGATTACCTATCCACGTTCGGATTGTCGCTATCTGCCGGAAGAGCATTTTGTCGAGCGTGAAAAAATTTTTAGTGCGATTTCTAATAATTGCCAGCAATATCAATCCTTTGTAGAGGGGTTTGATCCTACACAAAAAAATCGCTGTTGGAATGACAAACAGGTGGAAGCGCACCACGCTATTATTCCGACTGCCAAACAGAATTTGCGTTTAAACAGCGATGAGCAACATATTTATCAGTTGGTGGCTCGCCAATATTTAATGCAGTTTTATCCGGATGCGGAATATCATAAAACTAAGATTCAGCTAGCGATTGATAACGGCATATTTGTGGCACAAACGAGAGGCTTGGCGAGTGCTGGTTGGAAAAAGTTACAAGGAAAAGAGGATGATGATCCGCAAGCAAATATTGCAGCACTGCCGACAGTAAAAAAAGGCGATGAACTCTACTGCTCGGGCGCGGAGGTGTTGAGCAAAAAAACACAACCGCCAATGCATTTTACCGATGCAACCCTATTGTCAGCGATGACCGGTATTGCCCGATTTGTGCAAGATAAAGCCCTGAAAAAAGTTTTACGAGAAACAGATGGTTTAGGCACAGAGGCAACACGAGCCGGAATTATTGAATTACTGTTTAAACGCGGTTTTTTAACCAAAAAAGGGCGGCAAATTCATAGCACTGAAGCAGGACGAATTTTAATCGGGGCATTGCCTGATATTGCGACACAACCTGATATGACAGCACATTGGGAGCAGCAACTGGAGCAAATTTACCGAAAAAAATTGAGTTATCAAGCTTTTATGCAACAACTGACTACACAGTTACCGCAATTGATCCAACAGATTGATCTACAAAAATTAATGTCGTTAAGAAATGTACCGCAACAGAGACAAACTAAAAAACGTTTTACCCACCGTAATTCAACTGCCGGCTAAAACGAATTCAATATCCATTGCTTTGATTGCTTTTTGGATATTTTCCGGCAACTGATCATCAGTGATCAAACTATCAAAGGCGGTTAATTCACAGATCCAAAAGGTTGCCAATTTACCGTATTTTGAGGAATCGGTAACTAACGTTTTGTGGCGACTTGATGCCAAAATTGCACGTTTAACTGCCAGTTTACTTTCATCCGGTGTGGTAAGACCTTTTAAACTCCACGAAGAAGTCGATACAAAAGCAAGATCAATCGAAATGTTTCGCAGAAATTGTGCCGCCAGTTCACCGACCGCAGAGCGATTTAATTTATTGATTTTCCCGCCAGTATGTATCAACTCGCTTTGACCATTAGTAATCAAAAAATCAGCCACTGAAAAATCATTAGTAATGATCAACAAATCCTGTCTGTCAGCAATATGTCGTGCGATTTCCAGAGTAGTTGTACCTGCATCAAGATAAATGGTGGCATTTTTAGGAATTCGTTTGGCTGCACATAAACCTATTTGTTCTTTTTGTTCCTGAAATAGAAGTGATTTAGCCGTATGCGGTGGTTCAAAAGCGAGTTTTTCTTGAATTTGTACACCGCCAGAAACGGAAATGACTTCACCTTTCTCTTCCAATTTTTGAATATCCCGACGGATAGTCATATGAGAGACACCAAGCATTTCCATTAAAGTGTTAATGCTGACGATATTTTGTTCACTGACAATATTTAGGATACGTTTTTGTCGTTCTGCGGGAATCATTTTTTGTCCTAATTGGTTTTTTACAAATTATAACGTTGAACATTTGTTTGATCCAATAAGATTTATTTTTAATAAAAACATAGAGATATGCTTTATTTAATAGCTGTATAAATTCGATTTAACAAAATAAAACAAAAATATGTGAATATTTGTTAAATATTGTGATCCAGATCGCATAATTTATTTTTTAAATCACTTAATATACTAATATTAAAAAATAAACAACTAAGGAGATTAAAAATGACATATTCAGTAGCTGTTGTTGGCTTGGGTGCAATGGGAATGGGGGCTGCTTTATCCTGTATAAATGCTGGGCTTGATACTTATGGCATTGATTTAGATGATAAATTACTTGAAAAACTTAGCGTTTCTGGCGCAAAGGGGGTTGGAAAAAATGCCGGTAATTTTGCAGATAAGTTAAATGCGGTAGTGTTATTGGTAGTGAATGCTAAACAAGTAAATCAAGTCTTATTTGGAGAAAACGGATTGGCAAAACTGCTAAAACCGGGTACTGCTGTAATGGTTTCATCTACAATTTCTGCACAAGATTCAAAAGAAATTTCACAAAAATTAACAAATTTGGGTTTGTTAATGTTGGATGCACCGGTTTCTGGCGGTGCAGCAAAAGCTGCGATTGGGGAAATGACAGTGATGGCAGCTGGCTCTAAAGAATCCTTTGCGGCGTTACAACCAGTGTTGGATGCTACCGCAAGCAAAGTTTACAACATTGGTGAAGAAATTGGGTTAGGGGCAACCGTGAAAATTATTCATCAATTATTAGCCGGAGTGCATATTGCAGCAGGAGCTGAAGCGATGGCATTAGCGGCAAAAGCGGGTATTCCTCTTGATTTAATGTATGACGTGGTAACTCACGCTGCCGGTAATTCGTGGATGTTTGAAAATCGAATGAAACACGTTGTGGAAGGTGATTACAGCCCATTATCAATGGTTGATATTTTTGTGAAAGATTTAGGTTTGGTTAATGATACTGCAAAATCTTTGAAATTCCCGCTCCATTTGGCAAGCACTGCTTACAGTATGTTTACTGAAGCTAGCAACGCTGGTTATGGTAAACAGGATGATAGTGCGGTGATTAAAATTTTCAGTGGTGTTGAATTACCAAAAAAACAGGAGAAGTAAGATGTTGGGTGTAATTGCAGATGATTTTACAGGTGCAAGTGATATTGCCAGTTTTTTAGTGGAAAATGGTTTACGAACTGTACAAATGAACGGTGTGCCTCAAACCGCATTGGAGCAAGAAGTGGATGCAATTGTGATTAGCTTGAAATCACGTTCCAATCCTGCACAGGAAGCGGTGCAACAATCTTTAGAAGCGTTGCATTGGTTACAAAATAATGGTGCAACACAATTCTATTTTAAATATTGTTCAACCTTTGACAGCACAGCAGAAGGGAATATTGGTCCAGTAACTGATGCATTACTGAATGAATTAGATGAAAAATTTACCATTATTACACCAGCATTACCGGTAAATGGACGCACAATTTTTAACGGTTATCTCTTTGTTGGTCAGATGTTATTGAATGAATCAGGTATGCAGAATCACCCGATTACCCCGATGACAGATGCGAATTTAATGCGTTTAATGGATCGTCAAGCACAAGGCAAAACAGGATTAGTACCTTATGCTGAAGTCATTAAAGGTGCAGATAACGTTAAACGGTGTTTTCATAATTTACAGCAACAAGGTTTTCGTTATGCCGTGATTGATGCAGTTGATAATTCGCAATTAGCCGTGTTAGCGGAAGCGGTTGCTGATATGAAATTGGTTACTGGCGGTTCCGGTTTAGCGGCTTATATGGCGCAGCATCAGGCACAAGGTAAACGGCACCAAGCCTTTGTTCCACCAAAAGGTAAAACAGTCATTTTATCTGGTTCTTGTTCAGTGATGACCAATAAACAGGTGGCATATTATCAGACTAAAGCAGCAACACAGTGGCTCGATGTGGAACAGGTGTTGAGCAATGATAATTATGTTGAACAGCTTTTTGATTGGTTTGTTGAACATTTGGATGATGCTCAGGCTCCTTTGGTTTATGCCACTGTTGCTCCGGAAAAATTAAAGCAGATTCAACAACAATTTGGAGCGGAAACTGCCAGTCAGGCGATTGAACAGGCATTTGCCCAATTAGCGGAAAGATTACGTAATTATGGTGTGACCAACTTTATTACTGCTGGCGGTGAGACCTCAAGTATTGTAGTACAAAAATTAGGCTTTAAAGGTTTCAATATTGGTAAACAGATTGCTCCGGGCGTACCTTGGTTGGGCGTGTTGGATGCGCCGGTTTATCTTGCATTGAAATCAGGTAATTTCGGTCAAGAATCTTTCTTTAGCTATGCACAGGAGATGATGAAATGACGGAGCAAGAAATTAAAACACAATTAGTGCAACTTTCGCGCTCGTTGTTTGAACGTGGCTTTAGCGTTGGTGGTGCAGGAAATATTTCGGTGAGATTAGATGATAATCGTTTTTTAGTTACACCAACAGGATCTTCTTTAGGGCGTTTGAATGAAGAGGAAATCTCTGTAATTGATGCTGAAGGTAAATTGTTGAGCGGTAAAAAACCATCAAAAGAGTATTTTTTTCATTTAGCGCTTTATCGTGAAAAACCGGAATGTAATGCGATAGTTCATCTTCATTCCACTTATTTGACAGCATTATCCTGCAAAGCGGATTTGGATTATGACAATGCTATCAAAGCCTTTACACCTTATTACGTGATGCGTGTCGGTCGTTTGCCGGTGATTCCTTATTATCGACCAGGAGCTGCGGAAATAGGGCGAGATTTGGCAGCGAAAGCCAAGGAGAGTAAAGCATTTTTATTAGCAAATCACGGTGTAGTGGTTTGTGGCAGTGATTTACGAGATGCCGTGGATAATAGCGAAGAGTTGGAAGAAACAGCGAAGTTAATGTTTATTTTACAAGGACAGAATATTCGTTATCTCTCAGATGATGAAGTGAATGATTTAAAAAATAGGGGGAAATAGTTATGCCTAAGTTTGCAGCAAATTTATCAATGATGTTTACAGAAGTGCCGTTTCTTGATCGTTTTGAAGCGGCAGCCAAAGCGGGATTTGAATATGTTGAATATCTTTTCCCTTATGAATATCCGGCAGAGGAATTAAAAGCAAAATTGGATCAATACGGTTTAAAACAGGTGTTATTCAATACTGCACCGGGTAATGTTGCTGCTGGAGAATGGGGAGTTTCTGCTATTCCGGGGCGTGAAGTCGATAGCCATAAAGACATTGATTTAGCTCTTGAATATGCGATTGTTTTAGGTTGTCCAAATGTTCACGTAATGGCTGGCGTAGTGCCTGAACTGTCTCAATACGCAAAATACAAGCAAACTTTTATTGATAATGTTCGTTATGCCGCTGATAAATTTAAAGCTCACGGAATTAATGTGTTGTTGGAAGCATTAAGCCCACAAGTTAAACCGAATTATTTGATATCAAGTCAATATCAAACTTTGGAATTAGTGGATTTAATTAATCGCGATAATGTTTTCGTTCAACTTGATTATTTCCACGCACAAAATGTAGATGGCAATTTGGCACGTTTAACCGATAAATTGCAGGGCAAATTTGCTCATGTGCAAATTGCCTCCGTTCCGGATCGTCACGAACCTGATGAAGGTGAAATCAATTACTCCTATATCTTTAAAAAACTTGATGATATCGGTTATCAAGGTTGGGTTGGTTGTGAATATAACCCACGCGGTAAAACAGAAGATGGGTTAGGTTGGTTTACTGCATATAAATAACTATTTTTATGTTATTTGTAAATTTATAGAGATTTAATAAATCTTTTATTATTTGATTAATAAGGAGAATTACTATGTTTATGTTCTTATCTCATCCCTTAGATCCAAATGATGTAGCGTGGCCGGGAGAGCCAGTTGTAAAAGTAACAAGATGTACTGATGTTACTGAAGATTGTCCATTTAGCAGCTTTATTAGTGAAATACCTAATCATTTTGGCACACATATGGATGCTCCACGCCATTTTGTGAAAGATGGGTTAAGTATTAATGAATTGCCAATGGAATATTTTTGCCATAAAAAAGTAGCATTATTGGAAATTCCGAAAGGAGAGGCTGAAGGAATTACTCAGGATGATTTAGAACCCTATGCAGATGTTTTATCTGAAGTATCTTTTGTATTTTTACGTACTGGTTTTGAGAAATATCGAACAGAAAATCCTGCTCTTTATCAAAATGAAGGTCCTTATATTGCTACAAGTGGTGGACAATATCTTTCTCACTGTTTCCCAAATTTAAAAGCGATTGGAATTGATTTTCTGGCATTGGGATCGCCTTCGTCTCGAGTTCCAGAAAGTGAGAATCCAAAATATTGTCATTGGGCTATTTTAGGTTATCACTCAGGTCGTTTTGTGGGAGTAATTGAAGATATGCATTTAGCCGAACTACCTGGTAGTGCAAACATTGTTCAATTTTTTAATCTACCATTGCGTATAACAGGATTAGATTCAAGTCAAGTAACTTGTATTGTTGAGATAGACTAGGTTATTGTTTTAGATAAAGGAAAGAAAAATGAAATTAAAAAATAGTTACTTTATTGCTTTAGTTTTCCTTGTGTTTGCTATATTAGCTTCTTATTTAGGTGCTCAAATAGAACGAGATTTTGGGCGTATTGATGTACAAACAATTATTATTCCTACAGAAGAAAATCAACCAATGGTAGCAAAACTTTATCGTCCTATATCTGCTACAGAACAAACGCCTAAACCGGCTCTATTAGCGTTGCATGGTTACCAAAGTGATAAAGAAGCAACAAATACATTTGGTTCATTAGAATTAGCTAAACGTGGTTTTGTTGTACTTGCTATCGACCATTTTGGACATGGTTATTCTACAAAATTACCAGCATCTAATAAAACAATTAGTGGAGCAAATAATGGATATCAATATTTAAAAAATTTACCTTTTGTTGATCCAAATAGGTTAGGAATCTTTGGACATTCAACAGGAGCATTAAATGCAATTCGTGTAGCAAAACTTAATCCAGATCATAAAGCAGTAAATGGATTGAGCAGTAATGGCGGTGATCCCGAATTACATAATTATTTGCTTACTCAAGGATTGTATGAAGAAATTGGTGGGTATCGTGAAAAAACATTTCCAGTGAAAGATCTTATAAAAAATCCTTCACGTTTAAAAGCTTTTTCTTTAGAAGAAAATGACAAATTACTATGGAACTATACATATGGTTCTTTTGAAAATGGTACAGCAAGGAGAGCTGCATTGGTTGATGGTACACATCTTGGAGTCATGATTGCGGAAAAAAGCAATAAAGAAGCAATTTTGTGGTTTAATCAAGCATTACAAAATGGAGTAAAAGATCAAGATTGGATTAATCCTGATGATCAAACTTACTGGTATAAAGAATTTTCAGGTTTAATTGCATTATTTAGTGCTATTCTTTCAGCACTATTTTTAATTAATGGATTATTAAAATTGCCATATTTTTTTGCTATCACTCAGGAGGTATCACAAAAAACAGCTTTATCTAGTAAAAAATGGTGGAGCTTTGCTAGCATAAACATTATTTTAACTATGTTACTGTATCCTATTTTTACTCAATGGGGAGGAGCAAATGAACCTATTGCGGCAAAACTGAGTTTTATGCCTCTTGAAATGGGAAACGGTATTATCAGCTGGTTTTTGGTAAGTTCAGTAATAAATTTGCTCTTTTTTATCTTCTGGAAGAAATCAAACTTGAAACTTTCATTACAAGAGTTTGGCGTATTTAATCACCCTAATATAGGTTTGAGCTCATTAATATTTCGATCTTTATTATTAAGTCTAATTGCTATAGGCTATCTTTATGTTTTAGCCTACGTTTTACACGCTTGGCTAGGAGTAGAGTTGCGTTTTCTATGGCCTCTTTTAAAGCCATTAACTATAGAAAGAGCAGAATTGTTTATTGTTTATTGGTTGCCAATATTGATTTTCTTCTTTGTTTTCAATGGATTAGTTCTTGGAGTACAAATGAAACAGCCAATGCGACAAACATTTTCTTCTACATTAGTAATTTGGTCGATAAAAACTATCATTTTTGCTGTAAGTGGATTATTGATCTTATGGCTATTTCATTTTGTTCCTGATTTTATGCAGATTGGTCCAGGTTTTGATTTAATCGGTTTACCACAATTTGGTGGGCGATGGATGATGATGCTAGCCGTGATTATACCTCAATTTATTGTATTTATAGTGATAAATCATTGGTGTTACTTGAAAACAGGTTATATCTATTTAGGGATTTTTTTTACTTCAATATTAATGACATGGATATTAGTTGGTGGACAAGTAATTGGACGATTTTTGGCTTAATCATAAAAATATGATTAATAGGGGTTATCCTTTTTAAGGATAACCCCTATTTTATCTTAATTTTTTAAACAATCAGAAAAATCCTCAGCGATCTGCTGTAAAAATGCACTGTAAGATCCTTTTCCTAAAGCAATTTTTTCACCCATCGGATCTAATTGTCCGATTTTGACATTTGTACTTTGTTGCAAGGTTTGAAGCACTTTCGGGGTAAATTGTGGTTCTGCAAAAAGACACTTAACTTTATGTTCATTAATTTCTTCTTTAATTTTTGCTAATTTTTTAGCTCCCGGAGCAATCAAAGGGTTAATAGTGAAATAACCAGTTTGTTGCAATCCGTAAGCATTTTCAAAATAACGATAAGCATCGTGGAAAACATAAAAACCTTGGTCTTTAAATTCGGCAAGTTGTTGAGTAATTTGCTGATTTGTTGTGGTTAACTGTTGTTTGAATGTTTCGAGGTTAGCGGCAATTTTAGCTTGGTGTTGCGGATAAAGTTGAGTGAGCTGTTGAGCTAATTGTTCTGCAACTTGTTCGCTGATTTTCGGTGAAAACCAGACGTGCCAATCTTGCTCTAATTCGTTGGTTGAGTGATGATGGTCGTGGTCGTGGTCGT
>NZ_JPXY01000073.1:0-2985 GCF_000771895.1 Gallibacterium genomosp. 2 | reverse complement strand
GTTCTGAAAGCGAAAATAGCGCACAAACCCGTTTTATTCCATACGATTTTAATGCCTTTACCGCTTGGTAGCGTTGCGCTCGAGTGACATAAAAATCGCGGTAGCCTTTTTTAAGATTTCTTTATCCTCTTCGAGAATTTTAATGCGTTGTTCAAGCTCTCGTATCCGTTGTTGTTCCGGTGATAAGGGCTTCGTCCCGGGCAATACATAGCCTTGCTTTTCTGCTTGGACTTGTTTTATCCAACGACGTAATGCCGTTTCGCCTATCCCTAATTCCGAACAGGCCTGGGCAACAGAATAACCTTGCTCGGTGACTAATTTTACCGCGGCAACTTTGTAGTCCGGGCTAAATGTTCTTCTCATCTTAATATCCTCTTTTTGTGATAGTTTACCACCTATTGAGGACTGCAAAATTAGTGTACCACTACATAACTTATTTTAACCTACAATAGCTTGTATTTTTTATCTTTTTCCTATAACGCTTTTTATTGTAAAACGATTAAAATTACAGGCTAACCCTCCGATATTTTTATGACCATTTTTAGCACTTTCCCACCCTTAAATTTAGATTAAATATTCAACAACTCCAAGGGAGTATACTCCCTGTTGTTCTCTCTTTACAGAGAGAACAAAACCCTTTGCCGAAAGGAAAATTTTTTATGTTCTCTAAATAATAATGTGTAATAGGATTTTTCTTATCCTATTACCCTATTATCTTATTTAGATTAGTCAGAATTTATATATAACAATTTCTATTATAAATAAGGTTAGATATATGGCAAAAAATTTTTTTTACCATTTAGATATATTAGATCCACAACAGTTGTTAATCAGCGAAATTATTAAACAAAGAAATATTCGCTGGCTATGTCATTTTACTCCTCGAAAAAATTTAAAAGAAATTAAACGTATAGGGTTGAAACCGAGAAATTTATTAGATCATACTGCTATTTTTACGGATTCATTTCGTTATGATCAAAATAAAAATGCAATTTGTTTATCTATTAGTAAACCAAATAAATGGATGTTTGATATGAAGAGAAAGCAAGGGTTTGATCTTTGCTTGTTATTAATTGATCCTGCGATTTTATATAAAAAGAATTGTCTTTTTTATCCACATAATGCTGCTACAGCGAGCTATCGAAGTATGGAAAGAACGCTCTTTTCAACGGAGCAAGCCTTGGAAAATCTATTTTCTGATGTTATAACTTATCAAAAATCAGGTAGAGAACCACAGGATATTCATCGTAGCTGGAATATGGAGTTAGAAAATTGTGAAACAACATCAGATCAGGCTGAGGTACAATGTTTAGATATTATTGAACCTGAATACATCAAATGCATTATAGAAGATCAAAATATACCTTTAAGTTATCAAGAAATTTTGGAATATCTATCTTCTATTGAATCAGTATTATTAGATGGGAATATTGAATTAAAAGACATATACAATAATGAAGAGCTTTTAGAAAATTCTTTTGAACAGCGTAAAAATTTACTTATTACAGACCCTCCTAAACCTATTAAAGTTAAAAGTTTATTAACTACCAATACTAACTCAATTAGTGATGGCATTGGTTCAACAATACAGATAGTGAGAGCAGATAGATTAGTCAAGTTTAAAGAAGGACTATCACAAGAAGTGGAAAAGGAGCTAATAAAAACCGATAATAGTTTGAAAGCTAATAGATCTAATTATAGTAAGCTAGGTTATTCAGGAGAAACTAGTAGAAATGATAGTTTAAAAACTAATCATAGCGAATCAAGTTATTCAAGTGGAGATAGTTTTGAAGGGATATGTGTGATAATTTTAATTATCATAATATGTATTATTTTATTTTAGGATAAATGTTAATGGAAAATAAAAGTATTGGTAAATCAATTCGTCCTATTTTTATTCCAAATAGGAATGATATTGGTGTAATAGAACGTGAAATATCATTTGATTGGCATATGGGAATGAGTAGAGAGGTAAGAAAACGCTCAATAAATAGTTTGCATAATGAAGCAAGAAAACAAGGGTTTTCTCATATTTTAGAAGCATCAAGTAAATCAGAGCAGGATATTGGTATACAACTTAGTGCATTTTTTTTAAAAAATATTAAGGGGTATCCTGTAGAAAACCTATTTCAAAGCAGTAAAGTTTTTGAAAAAGGAGGACCTTTTCGTGATTTATTAACAGTTACGCCAAGAGAGGCTAAGAAAGATGAACGCTTAAGAAAAAGTGGAAATTTAATTAAATTTACGTTTAATAAAAAAAATTATCCGTTAGAACCTCAAAGTTTATTTTATGATTGGCTATATTTGAATGTATTATTTTCAGATAGAAATCTGGATTTAAGAGAAAAATTTTTTGAAAGTAAATTTGAGGCATTTAGTGATATAGAGTTTAACCCTAAAAAATCATTTAGTTGTCAAGCAAGAACATTGGCATTATGTGTATCACTTTATGAAAATGAATCAGTAAAAGATTTTATAGAAGATCCCATAGGTTTTTCTCAGCAATTTAGTTTATATAATAAAGAATTTATTTTTCATCGTAATGAACAGGCTAACTTTAATTTTTAAGGAGTAATTATGTTTAAAAAATTATTTCAAAATATTTGGACAGATCAAGATGATTCAGTAAAAAATATATATAATGAGGGTGTTAAGGCTTTAGCTAAAGGAGATCAGTTAGATAAGGCGATAGCATTATTTAAGCAAATTGTAGTGGTACACTAATTTTGCAGTCCTCAATAGGTGGTAAACTATCACAAAAAGAGGATATTAAGATGAGAAGAACATTTAGCCCGGATTACAAAGTTGCCGCGGTAAAATTAGTCACAGAGCAAGGTTATTCTGTTGCCCAAGCCTGTTCGGAATTAGGGATAGGCGAAACGGCATTACGTCGTTGGATAAAACAAGTCCAAGCAGAAAAACAAGGCTATGTATTGCCCGGAACGAAGCCCTTATCACCGGAACAGCAACGGATACGAGAGCTTG
>NZ_JPXY01000072.1:0-1398 GCF_000771895.1 Gallibacterium genomosp. 2 | reverse complement strand
CCTACAACTTAGCGAAAAGGGCATAAAAATTTGCTGATCCTTGATTCATCAAATAAATAACTAAAAAAATATGGGCATCTGTTTATTACTGTTACGGAGCGATAAGCAAAGTAACAATTAACACAGAGGTGTCAATTATGAAAAAAACATTAGTCGCATTGGCAGTTGCAGCAGTAGCAGCCACTTCCGCAAACGCAGCCGTAGTTTATAATCAAGATGGTACTAAAGTTGATGTTGGTGGACAAGTTCGTCTAATTTTATCTAAAGATAAAAATGAGAGAGCAGATCTTAAATATGGTTCATCTCGTATTCACGCAAAAGTAAATCAGGATTTAGGTGATGGCTACAGTGCATTAGGTCATTTAGAAATTGGTCTTAAAGGCGATCAAGATAATGTTACAGTACGTCGTGTTTATGCTGGCTTTGCTAAAGAGGGCATTGGTCAATTAACATTCGGTCGCCAATTATCTAACTTAGATGATTCTGGATTATCAGATTTTACCTATGACTTAGGTGGTATTAATTTAACAATGACAGAGGGTAACAAAGTTGCTCGTTTCCGTAGTGCTGAATTTGCTGGGTTAGAACTAGGTTTAGATTATTTCTTTGGTGAAAATGATAAAAATGAATATAACCATGGCGCTGGATTTGGTACCTCACTATTCTATACTGCTGAAGTTGCTAATAATACTACCTTACAAGTAAATGCTGGCTTTTCTCAAGTTAAAGTGAAAAAAGGTTCATTTGATTTAAGTGAATATAATTTAGCTTCAGTTGACTATGAGGCACACAAATTAAATGCGTTCATTGTTGGTGCAAAACTAACAACAGGTCCTTTTGCTTTTGCTGTTGATTATTCTCAACAAAAAGCATCAAATAACCAAGTTGGTATCGGATTCAAACTACCTCATGATGATGGATTGATTGCCTTCCCAATCAATAAATTACAACAACTTGAAGTTGGCGCAAAATACAGTTATTTAGAAAATGCCTCTGTATATGGTGAATATATTTATCGTAAAGCAACCATTTCAAGTGATGATCCAAAAGTAAAAGTAAACGAATTTATCTTAGGTACAGATTATAAATTCGCTAAAAACGTTATTACTTACTTTGAAGCAGGTACAGCAAAAGCTAAATTTGATGGTGAATCAGCAAGAGATCATAAATTACGTGTAGGATTACGTGTCTTATTCTAATTGTTAATAGTTAAACATACCTCTATACCCCGAGAGTTTTCTCGGGGTTTTTTATTATTGACTAATCAAATTTCCCACAAATTGGCATAGTAGACAAAATTGTTGCTGATCTATCAAAAACTATGCCATGTGGACAATTTTGTTGCTAATATTTATTTTTCAAAATATTAGCAACTCTTTTTATTTAAAAAATCCTTTA
>NZ_JPXY01000071.1:0-2994 GCF_000771895.1 Gallibacterium genomosp. 2 | reverse complement strand
TTTGTCTACTATGCCTATTTACTTTGGTGTATAAATAATGCCGATCTTGCTTATATTTTCAGTTTGTTCGATGTCTATCAACTATGTTTTTTACTTGATATTGTAAAGTTTCCATTTTATCCCTTATCTTTATCACAATAGACTCCAGATTTTGAGGGAATTTATTTTTTTTATGATGCTTTTCCCATACTTTAAATGGATTCTTTTTCTATGACTTAACAGTTAACCCCCTTTTCTTTATAATAGTTGGAATTTTTTATTTATCGGTTAAATGGCGAAATTATTATGTCAGAAATTGAAACAACACAAGAACCTTCTATTATCATTGGTATTGCTGGAGCTTCAGCATCAGGAAAAAGTCTAATTGCTTCAACAATTTATAAAGAGCTTTGTGAAGAGTTGGGATGTGAAGAGATTGGTATTATTTCGGAAGATTGTTATTACAAAGATCAAGGCCATCTAGATTTTGAGACTCGAACTAAAACTAATTATGACCACCCGAATTCAATGGATCGTGAGTTGTTGTTACAACATTTACAGTCATTAAAAACAGGTGAGGCGGTAGAAATTCCAGAATATAGTTACGTTGAACATACTCGTACCGGAAATACGAGACATTTTGAGCCGAAAAAGGTGATTATTCTTGAAGGAATTTTGTTGTTGACTGATGAACGTATTCGTAACGAAATCAATGTTTCTATCTTTGTAGATGCACCGTTGGATATCTGTTTTATTCGTCGTTTAAAACGAGATATGGAAGAACGTGGAAGAACAATGGATTCAGTCGTAGAGCAGTATCGCAAAACAGTTCGTCCAATGTTCTTTCAATTTATTGAGCCGTCAAAACAGTATGCAGATATTATTGTGCCACGTGGAGGAAAAAATCGTATTGCCATAAATATTTTAAAGGCGCAAATTTTACAATTACTTCGTAAAAAATAGTGGAAAGGTGAAGCGATGAGATTATGTGATATTGATATTGAACGCTATTTGGATGAAGGTAAGATTGTTCTAACCCCGCGTCCTGACAGCAGTAAAATTAATGGTGCAACAGTGGATGTTCGTTTAGGTAATTCTTTCCGCGTATTTCGCGATCATTCTGCTGCTTACATTGATTTAAGCGGTCCGAGAGAGTCTGTAACGGCACAATTAGAGAGCGTGATGAGCGATGAAATTATCATTGAGGATGGGGAGCCTTTCTTTTTACATCCTGGTGTCTTGGCATTGGCAAGCACTTATGAATCAGTTAAATTGCCTAGTAATATTATAGGTTGGTTGGATGGGCGTTCATCATTGGCTCGGCTAGGATTAATGGTTCACGTCACAGCTCATCGTATTGATCCGGGTTGGGAAGGACGGATTGTGCTGGAATTTTATAACTCAGGTAAATTGCCATTAGCATTGCGACCTAAAATGGTAATCGGCGCTTTGAGTTTTGAAGTGTTGAGTGGTGAAGCTCAAAGGCCATATAACAGTAGGTCGGATGCAAAATATAAGAATCAGCAAGGTGCAGTGGCGAGTAGGATAGATAAGGACTGATTATGAAACGGAAGTGGCTGCTTATTGTTATTACAGTGATGTTATTAAGCATTGGTCTGGTGTACTACCAAATCCCAAAGATGGCTCACTATATCACGCAGCGTCTTGCTTCCGATTACAATATCAAACTTAAACCGGAGAGTTTAAGTTTCTCTTATTTCCCTTTAACTATTCACGCTGAAGAGGTTCATTACCATAAAAATGGTTGGATGTTTTCTGCCGAAGAGCTGAAATTAATTCTCAATTATTGGGGGTGGATTTCCGGCAAAAATTGGATTAAACAGCTCGAAGTTGAGAACGGTAGCATTTATAAGGATGATGAAGCTTATTTAACCCATATTTCAGCGGTGGTAAAACAGATTAGCCAAACATCCGTATTAAGTGCTAAAGTTGAGTTTTCAAAAGCAGAAAACCGTTATTTTCAGCATCTAAAAGGGCAATTTTATTTTCAGCTCGGCGAGCATAAATATCTAGTAAAGCAACTTAATGTTGATTGGCAATGGTTGCATAAAATTGGTGAGATGAAATCCACAAAATTACAGGTTGATGAAGCCTTGGTTGATGGTAATGTCGGAGAAGCTAAGGCAACGGAGATTATACTGAATAAGTTAAAATTGCCTCGTATTCAAATGAATTTCAAAGCAAAAAATCAATTTGATTGGCAATTTGTTTTTGCTCCGAATGCTCAAATCTTATTAACGCAGAAAAATAATGATCAGCTACGTAATAAGTGGCATTTTGTTGGAGAAAATGTGCCACTTGAACCGATAACAACATTGCTTGGTTATCAACCATTGATTGAATCTTCTTTTGATTTTAATGGTGAAATAGCTACGGTTGCAGAGCAGAAACAGCAAGTTCATTTTCATTTTGAAAGTGTCAATGGCGGTAAGATTAAAGGATTTAATGTGGTAAACTTATTGGAGTCATCGTTGCCTTTTTCATTAACTAATCCGGATAGATCGTTGCAAGATAGTAAGTTTAATAAACTTAGTGGCAGTCTGATCGGCGATTCATCACTGCTTCAACTACAACATATCGAACTTGATTTACCGGCGGTCAATCTCTCCGGTCAGGGCAATGTTCACCCACAATCCTCACAATGTGAATGGCAATTTGCTATTCAGCCCCATCAACAAAAATATCAACAATATCAACTGGGCGTTGAGCTAAATGGCGATTGCGCATCACCGCGTTACCGTATCCGTTTGGATGATGTTCTCAAAGAGAAAGTAAAATCAAAATTACAACAATTACTGGAAAAATTATAACTAGCAACAGCAAAGCAACGCTAAGTAGTCATTTTCAACAGGCAATTTGGAAGGCATAGTAGACAAAATTGTTGCTGATCTATCAAAAACTATGCCATGTGGACAATTTTGTTGCTAATATTTATTTTTCAAAATATTAGCAACTCTTTTTATTTAAAAAATCCTTTATAAACATAATCTTATG
>NZ_JPXY01000070.1:0-34422 GCF_000771895.1 Gallibacterium genomosp. 2 | reverse complement strand
TTGTCTACTATGCCTAAAAATATTTGAATGATGATAATATCCTTGATATTGCTTGTTACCTTTATTCAAAATATTAAACTCCCATAAGTTGTAGCTCAATTTATGGGAGTTTATTTTGAAGATAAGTAATTAATCAGTAATAAATTATGTCTTACTTTTTCTTGAAATAATTTGACTTAGTACTACTAAGGTCAAAGATACGATAATCATAATGGTGGCCAACGCATTAACTTCTGGAGTTACACCGGTTTTAACCAATGAGAAAATACGTAATGGTAATACCTCATAACTGACACCGGTAACAAAAGATGAAACCACGACATCGTCAAGTGAAATAGTAAAACTTAATAACCAACTTGAAACGATAGCGGGTAAGGCTAAAGGCACAATAATCTTACGCAAAATGGTCATTTCACTTGCACCTAAATCGCGTGCTGCTTCCAACATTTTAATATCGAACCCTTTTAAACGGGAAAAGACGGCAACAACTACGTAAGGTAAGCAGAAAGTGATATGGGCAAATAATAATGACCAAAATCCTAACGAAATACCGACCAGCATAAAGAGGGCTAAAAGTGACACTGCCATAACAATATCCGGCGACATCATAACAATGAACAACATCCCACCGACAAATTTTTTACCTTTGAATTGGTATCGATAAAGTGCAATTGCGGTTAATAAACCTACCAATGTTGCACCGGTCGCAGCGAAAAAGGCGATGGTGACTGAGTGGAATGCTGCATCCAATAGAGTATTATTATTGGCTAAACGTTCATACCAATTTAAACTGAAACCTTTCCAAGTTAGGCCATAACGATCTAAATTGAAGGAATTGACCACTAAAATAATGATTGGGATATACAAATAAGCATAAACCAAAAATAAGAAAATATTCTGTAATGAACGTTTCATTATTCCAACTCCGATTTCTTGTTAAATAGTTTACCTGCACGGTAATAGACGAACAATAACAATGCCATAAGAATGGTTAATGCAATACTGATTGATGAGCCAAAAGGCCAGTTACGTGAGATTAAGAATTCACTCTTAATGACATTACCGACAAGCAGTACTTTTGCTCCACCGAGAAGGTCGGCAACATAGAACATTCCCATTGCCGGTAACAGCACTAATAGACAACCAGCAATAATACCAGGCATTGTTAACGGTAGAATGATTTTAATAAAACGTTGGAATGCGTTTGCGCCTAAATCTTTTGCCGCTTCCAGTAATCGATAGTCCAATTTCTCAATAGAAGAGTACAAAGGCAAAATCATAAACGGCAATAAAATATAGACTAAACCGATAATAACGGCGGCTTCCGTGTTTAAGATGCGGATTGGTGTATCGATAATACCGAGCCAAAGCAACGTATTATTTAAAACACCTTTAACGCCAAGGAAAATTTTCATCCCATAAATACGGATGAGAGAGTTTGTCCAGAATGGCAAAATCACTAAAAACAGCATAATCGGACGAAACACCGGTTTCATTTTGGCAATTATAAAGGCAAAAGGATAGCCGATCACTAAACAGATGATAGTGGCAACTCCGGACATATAGAGAGAATTCCACAATACCTGTGCATAGAGTGGCTCAATTAAACGTTTATAACTGTCCAGAGAAAAGGTGAATTCAACCAAATTACTGCTGTCACGAGTTAAAAAACTTGTGATTAGCACCAATAGGTTAGGTATTAATACAAAAAAGATTAGCCACGCAAAGATAATAGTGACCGTAAAAGTTTGAAATTTACGCGTTGTCATCTTCATCATCAAGTACCACTTCCCAGCTTTCAACCCAAGTTATAGCGACTTTCTGATCGAGAGAATGATCGACATCTGGATCATCTTCATTGAAAAATTCGCTGACCAATACACGATTACCGCCTTCAAGTTCAACGGTTGATTCTAACGTCATACCTTTATAGTTACGCTCACGTACATAACCGATTAATCCTTCGTGCGATTGTTTATCGTGTACTTCTTCAATGCGAATATCTTCCGGACGAAGCAATACTTTTAATTTTTGTCCGACTGAAACGGGACGAGTAACATAAATTTCACAGATACGGCCTTCAACGTTGGCTTGTACTCGTTTTTCATCAATGCGTTGCAGTACGGTGGCATCAAAAATATTGATTTCACCAATAAATTTTGCCACAAATAAATTTTTCGGCTCTTCGTAAATTTCTCGTGGTGTGCCGTCTTGCTCGATATTACCTTGGCGTAACACGATGATACGATCCGACATTGTTAATGCTTCTTCCTGATCGTGTGTAACGAAAATAAAGGTAATGCCAAGTTTACGTTGTAGCGCTTTTAATTCATTCTGCATTTGTTGACGCAGTTTGTAATCCAAAGCAGAAAGTGACTCATCCAACAATAATACTTTTGGTTTATTTACTACCGCACGTGCGATCGCAACACGTTGTTGTTGACCACCGGAGAGTTGAGCTGGTTTACGATCAGCAAAATCAGCCAATTGCACCATTTTTAATGCTTCAAGAACACGTGGTTTAATTTCTTCATTCGGCACTTTTTGCATACGTAAACCAAACGCCACATTTTCAAAAATGGTCATATGTGGAAATAGTGCATAGCTTTGGAATACGGTGTTGATGTTGCGCTGTTCCGCCGGAATATCGGTAATATCTTTACCATCAAGGATAATACGCCCGCTATTCGCCTCTTCGAAACCGGCAATTAAACGTAAAATTGTGGTTTTACCACAACCGGAAGGGCCTAGAATTGTTAGAAATTCGCCATTGTTGATGGTGAGGTTAATATCTTTAATGATCGTTTTACCATCATAGGATTTAGTGAGTGATTGAAGCTCAATAATCGGCTTTTGTTGTTGAACTGAATTTTCCACTATCTTTGTTTTTCCTCCTAAGTCAAAAAAACTACTCAATACCCACGAGAATTACATCTATAAGAAATTGGCAATGATATAGTGATCAACTGATAATTGAAAGCCTATAAGCTAAAAATTTTTAAAAAATTAAAAGTTCTGCTGTAAATAGATGCATTAATTCGTAAACGTTGTTGATTTATATCATATGGTAAGAATGCGGATGTGATAGCATTTTACGCCTGAATTTTCGATGATTTTTTATAAATACGGGAGCTAAGATGTACTCAGAAGAAAAATTACGCAAAGGATTGTTGGATCGCTTTTTGCATTATGTTAGTTTTGATACACAATCTAAAGAAGGAGCCAAACATTCACCAAGCAGTCGAGGACAGTGGTTGTTGGCTCAATATTTAATGGAAGAGTTGAAGGGGTTGGGCTTAGCTCAAGTGGAAATGTCACCAGCTGGAATCGTTACTGCACTATTACCTTCCAATATACCGAATAATCGTACTACTATTGGATTTATTTCCCATTTAGATACTTATCCCGGCACCAAAGGAAAAGATATTAAACCGGAAGTAATTAATGAATATCGAGGCGGTGACATTGCTTTAGGTTTGGGTGAAGAATTTATCAGCCCGGTACATTTTCCTTTTTTGCAAAAATTAGTAGGGCATACTTTAATTGTGACTGACGGCACCACTTTATTGGGGGCGGATAATAAAGCCGGTATTGCAGAAATTATGACGGCGTTATCAATGATCATCAGTTATCGCTTGCCACGGGTTAATATTCGGGTCGCTTTCACGCCGGATGAAGAGATCGGTGCCG
Organism: Gallibacterium genomosp. 2; assembly: GCF_000771895.1. NCBI lineage: Bacteria > Pseudomonadati > Pseudomonadota > Gammaproteobacteria > Pasteurellales > Pasteurellaceae > Gallibacterium > Gallibacterium genomosp. 2. The sequence continues at coordinate 30,732 of NZ_JPXY01000070.1, read as the reverse complement.
GAATGCAGCATTTCCCGATTTCACAGTTTAGTTGTGATTGGGCTTATACGGTTGATGGCGGCGGTATGGGCGAGTTGGAATATGAAAACTTCAATGCGGCGACAGCTGTGATCAGCATAAAAGGGGAGTCAATACATTTAGGTGCTGCCAAAGATAAATTAATCAATGCGTTATCATTAGCGTGTCGTTTTCATCAACAGTTGCCGCAGGATGAAGTGCCGGAAAAAACCGATGGGCGACAAGGGTTCTTCCATTTGGATGCGATTAATGGCGATATTGAATATTGTGAGATGAAGTATTTAATTCGTGATTTTAGCGCGCAAGGTTTTGCGGAACGTAAGCGGTTATTGCAAAAACAGGTTCAACATTTTGTTGGGCAGTATCAGCTGTCTGATCGAATGCAGATTGAGATTACTGATAGTTACCATAATATGCAGAGTATGGTGGCGAAAGTGCCGCAAAGTGTTGAGGTGGCTGACACCGCAATGAGAAATTGTGGCATTACGCCGAAACATAAAGTGATTCGTGGCGGTACGGATGGGGCATGGTTGTCTGAAAACGGCATTGCTTGCCCGAATTTGTTTACCGGAGGATATAATTTTCATAGCAAACACGAATTGGCAAGTTTAAATGAAATGCAGCAGGCAACGAAAGTGATTATCGAAATTGCCAAACTGGCGAAAAAATAACGATAAATCCACAGCGGATTTAGGATCTGCATCTTAAAAAGTTGGCACTGACAGTCAACTGATTAAGGTGCAGATTTTTTGTATAGATCGGAAGCGTTGTGAGCATTAATCCGATAGTTTTAGGCTATATTCATATAAATTTTGCAATAACAGCAATTTGTTTTCATCATTGGAATATTGTGCAGAAAGCATTTCAAATTCAGCAATAAATTCGGCACTGCTTGCATCCAACTTAGCGTGACAATATTTTTGCCATTTGATCTGTTCAGCACGAGATAAAGTCTTATAGAAATGTCTGGCGCGATAACGGAATAACAACTCAGGAATGCGTTTATCTTGAAAGGTTAAACCGTGATTTGCCAACTGCTCCGGCGATAATGTGCGTAAAATAGCCAAATTATTTTTATCTGAATATGAGAAAAAACCTTTGTACAGTGCGGTTTCCACATCATCATAATCATTGTCGTACTCTTCTAAAAAGATTTGATGAACTTTTTCGCGGATTTCCGGCATTGCTTGCAGTTTAGCCAGATTAGTTAAACATTGTTGTCGATCGATACCTACCCGTTCAGCATCTTGTGGACGCAATGTTTTTGCCGGCGCTAAGATTGGGCATTTATTGCAATGCACTAATTTTAATGGCACTGATTTTTTGCCTTGTAATTCCAATTCTGCTTTTTTGGTATAAAGATTTTGCTTTAACTCTTCAACGCTTAAGGTAAGAAGATCTTCAATGTCTGCCGCTAAATCACAAAAAATAACTGCATTTTTATTGGTTGGATGTGGAGCTAACGGCACCATCCAACTGATATTACTGCGATAATTGCCCAGCATTCCGGAAACGTGAACTAAAGGCGTCATATTGACATAATCGATGAGTTCCTCGATTTCCTTTTTTGATCTATGGGTAAAAAAGTAATCAAACAGTTTTGGTTGTTGCTGCTTAATCAGTTTTGCCATTTCGATGGTGGCGTAGACATCCGACATTGCATCGTGGGCGTGACTATGTTCTATATTGTTGGCTTTGGTTAATAATTCCAAGCGGAAACTCGGCATCCCTTCATCGTCATAGACCCAATTAATGCCTTCAGGGCGAAGCGCATAGGTGGCACGAATAACGTCCAGCAAATCCCAACGAGAATTGCCTTGACTATAACTATATGCATAAGGATCAATGAAATTACGGTAAAACGTGTAACGCGTCATTTCATCATCGAAACGAATATTGTTGTACCCCATAATGCAAGTATTCGGCTGGCTAAACTCTTCTAAAATTTTAGCGGCGAATTCAGGTTCACTAATGCCTTGTTGATTACAGAGCTGCGGTGTAATTCCAGTGAGTGTTACTGCTGCCGGGTGTGGAAGATAATCATTGGTTTGTTTGCAATATAAAACAATCGGTTCGCTAATAATATTGAAATCTTTATCGGTGCGAATGCCGGCAAATTGTGCAGGTCGATCTCTAGCTGGGTCAATGCCGAAGCTTTCATAGTCATAAATAAAAAAGGAAAAATTGCTCATATTGTGATCGATTACTAAAATAGATTTAATTGTTGATGATTATAGTGAATCATTTCCTTTCAGAAAACCTGAAATTAACAGACTAATTAATAGTGATTAGTCTCTTTTTGAACAAATTTGCTAAATTTATGTGATCTTCCGCTAATTTTGAAGATTATGTATTTGATTTATGAATAAAGTTGGATAAATATGTAATTAGTACAGGGCGATCCTGCCGTTGTATATTTTAATTAAGTCAAAATCCATTATTCGAGGTTATTATGGAAATCGGTGTAGTTAAGTGGTTTAACAATGCAAAGGGGTTCGGTTTTATTTCTGTTGAGGGGCGCGAAGGTGATATTTTTGCTCACTATTCAGTGATAGAAATGGACGGATATCGTTCGTTAAAAGCTGGGCAGAAAGTACAGTTTGAAGCGGTTCACGGTGATAAAGGCTCACACGCAACAAAAATTGTACCTATTATTGAATAAATATTATTTATCTATATTCGTACAAAAAAGATACACTGATAAATTCACAGTGTATCTTTTTGTTTATTTGCTTTTAATGTACACCAACTATTTTTTCATATAGTAACCTGCCATTGCTTGATAAACCGCAGTTTCATTTTGAATTAATTGATATTTCTGATTCAAAATAGAAATTTGTGAGGATTTTTCTGTATTAGCAGCAGTTAGCCAATCTTTCAACTCGGAAACTCCAGCATTATAACGGTCGCGATAATATTGGCTAATACGTTTGTCGTAGTTATATTTATCCTGTAAATTGTTATAACTACGTTGGGATTGTTGATAGGCAAAATAGAGCGCATCAATCTCATTTAAAGCATTGGTAATACTTTGTTCAAAACCTAAGCGTGCCACTTCATAATTTGCTTCTGAAATTTTTACATTCCATTTTACGGTTTGCCAAGAGAGGAACGGCAGTGTGATGCCTAATGTACCGACACCATATTGAGTATCGGTAGCATTGCTGACTTTATTGCCTTGTACTTGTAATGAACCAGCAAGTGAAATTTGTGGGAACCAGCTCTTTTGCATTGCTTTAGCATCTTTAAATGCGCTTTGTAAACGATATTCTGCTGCACGTACATCCGGACGGTTAGCAATGACAGAAACAGGAACATTTAGATTTACGCCCGGCAATTTCACTGAAAGCAGATCTGGCAACTGAATATGTAATGGATCGGTTGGTTTTAAGTTGAGCAGATTATGCATTGTTTGCTGTGCAGTTTTTTGTTGGGCTTGTAGCTCCAATAAAGTGTTGCGAGCCATCAACACTGCTTGTTTTGCTTGTGCGCTGCTTAAACCGTCAATCACGCCATAACGCTGTTTATTCTGTACCACATTATCAATTTCGTTGTAATAACGCACCGAATCTTCAGTGGCTTTAATCGCATCATTTAAATACGCCAAACTGTAATAGGTGTTGATCACACTATTAATCAAGGCAAGACGGGCAGCGGCAAGATCTTCAACGGTCGCTTTATGTTCCCATTCCGCAGCATCGGCGGAATCCGCCAATTTACGCCATAGATCAAGCGTATAGCTAATATTTAAATTGCCAGTATGAGTAATAACGGAATTTCCTCCGCTTTTAATATCTTTTCTTGCTTGAGATTCACTACCGCCGCTGAATGTTGGCACTAGATCAGCGCCAAGTAAATTGGCTTTATAAAGAGCAATATTAACGGCAATGGCACTTTTTGCTAAATCCAAATTATTTTTTAATGCAGTATCAACTAATTGATTAAGTTGCGGATCGTTATAAAGTTTCCACCACTCTTCATTCACATTAAATTGTGAGGTGGCATCAATATATTGTTGGAAATTTTGTTCACTGGCTTTGAAAGAATCATCTAAATTTGCACAGCCGACCAATGCGGTTGAAAGCAGTAGTGCAATAGTGATTTTATTAAATGTTTTCATAGTTATCCTTATGTCTAAAACGTTGTAAAAAATTATAGCAATTCATAGCATTTTCGACCAGTAATCACCTCTGAAATTATCTCAAACTATAAGCGATTTAGTCTTGAGATAATGCTGTAATTGGGTTTAATTTTGCGGCATTTTTTGCCGGCACATAACCGAATATAATACCGATTAATGTTGAACAAAGTACTGCCACGACAATCGAAAAAGTGGAAAAAAGCATCGTAAACTCGCTCATAAAACGATTAAATAAAAAGCCGATTAAACCGGATAAAATAATCCCGATAATACCGCCGACCAAGCAGATCAATACGGCTTCGATTAAAAATTGTTGCAGAATATTCTGTTGTTTGGCGCCGATTGCCATTCTGACGCCAATCTCTTTCGTGCGTTCGGTAACAGAAACCAACATAATATTCATCACACCGATGCCACCGACAATTAATGAAATCAACGCAATTGAGGAGATTAACAATTTCATTGTATTGGTGGTGCTTTCAATGGTCTGTTTGATGGAGTCGGTATTTAAAATAAAAAAGTCTTTTTTACCGTGACGACTTAACAACAGTGCCGTGACATTTTTTTCTGCTGCGGCAGTGCTGATGCCTTGATTGACTTTGACTGTAATGGAGCTGATTTTTTTCTCACCTGAAATTTTGTTCATTGCTGTAGTATAAGGAATCCAAATATTTAGGCTTTCCCGATTAACGCCCATCACATTTTGAATATCGACAATACCGATCACTTTTAACGGTTTTTTATTGATCATAATAATTTGCCCGAGCGGATTACGATCCTGAAAAATGCGTTTTTGCGTATTTTGATCAATCACAGCGACGGATTGATTCTGTTTAACTTGCTCACCACTAAAAAGTTGCCCGGCAACGGTTTGTATTCCTTTAACATTAAAATATTGTTCGCTGACACCACGCACTTGAGCGGTAAAAGCATTGTTTCGATAAGTGAGTGTACCACTAACAGAACTGTTTGGCGTAACGCTTTCAATATAAGGTTGACGCATCAGAGCTTCACTGTCATTGACGGTAAGATTCTGCATACTTTCCGCTCTCCGATCACCAAAACCGGTGCCGTTATAAATATCCATTGTATTGGTGCCGAGCGAGTTGATATTTTGCAACACTTTTTGTTGTGAGCCGTTACCGAGCGCAACCACACAGACCACAGAAGTAATACCGATAATAATGCCCAACATCGTGAGCAGTGAACGCAGTTTATGTGCAATAATGGCATTGATTGACATATTCAATGCTTCAAAAAATTGATCGCGATAAAATTGCCAACCCCGATTTGTGGCAGCTTGCGTCATTTTACGCACGGTGATTTGCAACGATTGGCGTTGATCTTGAATAATTTCGCCATCTTTAATTTCAATAATACGATTAGCAAATTGGGCAATATGTTTATCGTGCGTGACCAAAATAATGGTGTGTCCTTCTTGATGCAGTTGTTGCAGAATCTGCATCACGGTTTCGCCGCTTTTTGAGTCCAAGGCGCCGGTCGGTTCGTCTGCCAAAATAATATCGCCGCCGTTCATTAATGCTCTGGCAATACTGACACGCTGTTGCTGTCCGCCGGAAAGCTGGTTGGGTTTATTGTCAATTTTATTGCCTAACCCTAATTTTTCTAATAGCTGTGCGGCACGCTGTAAGCGCTGCGGTTTTGCCATCCCTGTATATACCGCAGGCAGCGCCACATTCTCTTGTGCACTCAAGGTGGAGAGCAGATTGTAACGCTGAAAAATGAAGCCGAAACGTTGTTGACGTAATTCAGAGAGCTGATCTGCCGACAATTTTGCCGTTTCTTTGCCGGCGATTTGATAAGAACCGCTGCTGGCAGTATCTAAACAGCCGATAATGTTCATTAAGGTTGATTTACCTGAACCGGAAGCACCGATAATTGCAATAAAATCACCTTGTTCAATTTCAAGATTGATATTTTTTAAAATATGAACTCGGTTTTCACCTTCGCCGAAGAATTTATTGAGGTTTTTAATTTCAATAATGTGTTGCATAAAAACCTCTACATCATTCGTGGTGTTCTTACTTTGACGCTAGCTGCTTCATTAGCAGAGGACTGTGAAATAATAACCTTGTCGCCCTCATTCAATCCGGAGAGAATTTCTGTATTAATATCATCGTGCAGACCAATTTGAACAATTTTTTCTACAACTTTATCGCCGTCCAAAATCTGTACGCTGTTTTGACCGTTTCTTTTCTGAATTGCCAATGTCGGCACGACTAAAACGTGCTGTTTTTGTGCAGTGATAATGGTGTTTTGTGTGGTCATCCCGATTTGCAGTTTATGTTCAGGATTAGGCACTAACACATTGGCATAATAATAGATGGCGTTAGTATCACTGACAGATTCGCTATATTCATTATCGGTCAGCGTGGTCAGCGCCGGGTCAACAGAAGCAATTTCTGCTTGATAAATCTCATCCGGCTCAGCGAGCGTAGTGAATTGCACCTTCATACCGGGTTTAATTTTAGTAATGTCACCCTCTGAAATTTCCGGTTTAATCAGCATGGTATCCAGATCCGCCACCTGAATAATGGTCGGCGTGGTTTGATTGGCATTAACGGTCTGCCCGACAGAAACCGGAATAGAGATCACAGTGCCATCAATCGGTGAAGTGATTTTGGTGTAATTCAGATTAGTCGCAGCGGTGTTAACTTCAATTTCTGACTGTTTAATTTGTGCCTGAATCTGTTCAACATTCGCTTTCGCACTATCTAAATTATTTTGTGCGTTTTCATAATCATCGAGGGAGCTGGCTTTGCGTTTATAAAGCTTGGCAATGCGTTGAAAATTGGAATTGGCGACCCGATAAGCTGTCTGTGCCGCCACTAATTGTGCCTTATAAGCCGCTAATTGGGCTTGCGCACTGTTTAGTGTGTTTTCCTGTGTAATTGAATCCAGTTCGGCGATTAATTCACCTTTTTTCACTTTTTGCCCAAGTTTAACTAAAATCTTTTCCACTTTGCCGGACACGCGCGCACCCACTTCCACCCGATTGGAACTGCGAACCGTGCCTGTTGCTACAACGGTTTGTTGGATGTCGCTGTATTTAGCTGTTTCTGTCAGATAGGTTGTCTTTGGTTGAGATTGCAGATTGAAATAATAGATCGCTGCTAAAATAATCAGTACAACAGCAATGCCTAAAATACGCTTTTTCGTAAACGTCATATATTTGATCCTTTAAACAAACAAGGATTTCTATCACTAAATGAACATTCATTCATTTTATAGAAAGATAATCCGCTAAACAAATATTATTTTTTACTTGTCGTAATGCCTTTTCGCTTAAAAAGACGAGGGAGGAGAAATAATTCACTTTGTTGAATCGAGCGTAAATATAGAAATGAAAAGTTAGCTTAAAATTAGTGCATTCAGCGCTTCGATTTGGTGTTACGCGTTAAAGCGTGTAAAATGCAAAGATTATTTTGCAGAACATTCAACCTGAGGAAATTATGAGTCATTCAGAAACGACAGAGATAAAACCAACCAATTTTATTCGTCACATTATTGATGAAGATTTAGCGCAAGGAAAACATCAATCCGTTCATACCCGTTTCCCACCGGAACCGAATGGTTATTTGCACATCGGGCACGCAAAATCAATCTGCCTTAATTTCGGCATTGCAGAAGATTATCACGGTCTTTGTAATTTGCGTTTTGATGATACCAATCCGGTGAAAGAAGATGTGAGTTACGTTGATTCAATTAAACGTGATGTTGAGTGGCTCGGTTTTAAATGGGATGGTAAACCGCGTTATGCGTCTGATTATTTTGATCAGCTTTATGGTTATGCGATTGAGTTGATTAAAAAAGGCTTGGCATATGTGGATGAGCTTACACCGGAACAAATGCGTGAATATCGCGGCACTTTGACCGAGCCGGGTAAAAACAGCCCTTATCGCGATCGTTCCGTAGAAGAAAATTTAGCATTATTTGAAAAGATGAAAAATGGTGAATTTGCGGAAGGAACAGCTTCGCTACGTGCGAAAATTGATATGGCTTCGCCATTTATGGTAATGCGTGATCCGGTTTTATATCGTATTAAATTTGCCCACCACCATCAAACCGGCGATAAATGGTGCATTTATCCGATGTATGATTTTACCCATTGTATTTCCGATGCGATTGAACGTATCACTCATTCACTTTGTACCTTGGAGTTCCAAGATAATCGCCGTTTATATGATTGGGTGTTGGAAAATATTTCGATTGAGCGTCCATTGCCGCATCAGTATGAATTTTCTCGTTTAAATTTAGAAGGCACATTGACCTCAAAACGTAAACTGTTGCAGTTGGTTAATGAAGAGATTGTTGACGGTTGGAATGATCCGCGTATGCCGACCATTTCCGGCTTGCGTCGTCGTGGTTATACACCGGAATCTATCCGTGAATTTTGTCGCCGTATTGGTGTGACTAAACAAGATAACGTAGTCGAATACAGTGCATTAGAGGCTTGTATTCGTGAGGATCTTAATGTGAATGCGCCTCGTGCGATGGCGGTGATTAATCCGTTACGTGTGGTGATTGAAAATTTTGAGGGCGAAGAGTTATTAACTGTGCCGAATCATCCGAATCGTGAGGAGTTAGGCACAAGAACGATTGCGCTGACAAAAGAAATTTATATCGATCAGGCGGATTTCAGAGAAGAAGCCAATAAGCATTATAAACGTTTAGTGCTGGGCAAAGAGGTGCGTTTGCGTAATGCTTACGTGATTAAAGCAGAACGGGTGGAAAAAGATGCGGAAGGTAACATTGTTACTGTTTATTGCAGCTATGATCCTGAAACATTGGGTAAAAATCCGGAAGGACGTAAAGTTAAAGGCGTGATCCATTGGGTGTCCGCAACGAAAAATCATCCGGCGGAATTCCGTTTGTATGATCGTCTGTTTACCGTTTCCAATCCAAGTGCAGAAGAGGATATTTATCAAGCACTTAATCCACATTCATTGGTAGTGAAACACGGTTTTGTTGAGCAAAACTTAATTGATGCCGAACCGGAAAAAGCATACCAATTTGAACGCGAAGGTTATTTCTGTGCGGATAGCAAAGACAGCCATAAAGAACATTTGGTCTTCAATTTGACAGTGTCTTTAAAAGAGAGTGTGATTATTTAAAACGCATTTAGAATGAATGAAGAAAGGGGACAGAGCACAATCTGTCCCTTCTTTTTATGTGGCTTATGCGGCTAAACTCGGTCGAACCCCTAAGGTGTGGCAAATAGCATAAGTTAATTCCGAACGATTTAAGGTGTAAAAATGGAAATCTTTCACGCCCTCTTTAGACAGAATTTTCACCATATCAATAGCAATGCTGGCACCAATTAAATTGCGTGTGGTTTGGTCTTTTTCTAAACCGTCATAAAGTTTGAACATCCAGCTTGGAATTTTTACATTGGTAACTTTCGCCATTTTTTGTAACTGCACGAAATTGGACACCGGCAAAATACCCGGCACAATCTCCACATCTATGCCGACAGTGACACAGCGATCACGAAAACGGAGATAACTGTCAATATCAAAAAAGAATTGTGTAATCGCACGACTGGCACCGGCTTCCACTTTCTGTTTCAAAAAAATCAGATCCGCTTGCGCCGATTTAGCTTCCGGATGCACTTCCGGATAAGCAGCGACTGAAATATCAAAATCAGCCACTTCTTTGAGTAATTTCACTAAATCTTTGGCATAAAACGGTTTTTTATCATATCCGGGCGGCTCGTCACCACGTAATGCGACAATATTGCGAATACCGCTATCCCAATAATCTTTGGCTATCGCTTTTAACTGTTCCGGCGAGGCATCAATACCGGTTAAATGTGGAGCAGCTTCAATACCCGTTTGTTGTTTAATGGCTTTAACTACGCTATGTGTGCGTTCTCGCTCTCCGGAATTTGCACCGTAAGTGACAGAAACAAATTTAGGTTGCAGTGATTTTAAGCGTTGAATTGAATCCCATAACAGTGTTTCCATTTTTTCATTTTTTGGCGGGAAAAACTCAAAAGAAACATTAATATCGCCATTTAAATCGGCAATACTTCTATTTAAAACATCAATCTCTTTGGCATAGCTCATAATTTGTACTCCTTTTTCTTGTTTAGCCGTCTAGACGTTAAAATAGAAAGATTTTATTCTTGAGTCAATCTCATAATTTTCAGGATAAATATGAATAAAATTCATATTAGGGAAGTAAGAAGGAGAAAGAAGAAAAACGCAGAAAACCGAGATATTGATGAATAAATATGGAAAATCAAGTATGATAAACCGCTTTTAACAGCGTCCGATAACGAAAAAGGAGCAACTATGTGGACGGATATTTTAACTAATTACAGTGTGTTTATTTTAGAGCTGATTACTTTAGTGGCAGTGATTGCCGTTGTTTTCGGTATTATTGTGACAATGAAACAGAAAAATCTTAGCAAAGGTGAATTGCAGATTACGCACTTAAATGAACAGTATCAACAGCAACAACAGTTACTAAAAGAGTGTCGATTGCAAGAACAGCAGATAAAACAGCTGGCAAAAAACCGTAAAAAACAGGACAAGGCAAAAGCGAAACAGGCGAAGAAAGCAGCAAAAGAGGCAGAAAAAAATAACAATGGGCAGGATCAACAGCAATGGTTGCAACAGCAGAAACCTTGTGTATACGTTATTGATTTTAAAGGTGATATTCAAGCGAATGCTGCCAATTCATTAAGAGAAGAGATCAATGCGGTCTTGGCGGTTGCCAGACCTGAAAAAGATGAAGTGTTATTACGTCTGGAAAGTCCCGGCGGTGTGGTTCACGGTTATGGTTTTGCTGCTTCACAGTTGCAACGTTTGCGTAATAAACATATTCCATTGACGATAGCGGTGGATAAAGTAGCTGCGAGTGGCGGTTATATGATGGCGTGTGTGGCGGATAAAATTGTGGCTGCGCCTTTTGCGATTATCGGCTCGATCGGTGTGGTGGCGCAAGTGCCGAATATTCATCGCCTTTTGAAGAAACACGATGTTGATGTTGATGTGATGACAGCGGGGGAATATAAACGAACCGTTACGGTATTGGGTGAGAATACCGAAAAAGGGAAGCAGAAATTTCAACAAGAGTTACAGGAAACGCACGATTTATTTAAACAATTTGTTGCACAACATCGACCTCAAGTGGAGATTGATAAGGTAGCAACCGGTGAGCATTGGTTTGGGCAGCAGGCATTGGATTTAGCTTTGATTGATGAGGTGAAAACCAGTGATGATCTGATTTTGGCAGCGATTGAAGAAAAAGATGTGTTAGCGATTAAATATAGTACGAAAAAATCATTGGTACAAAAATTAGGCAAACAGGCGGAAGAAAGTGCCGCTCATATTGTGGCGAAACTGTTACATCAAGGCAAAAATCTCTTTTTTTAAAGTAGGAAAAAACAATGTTGGATACGATTAATTTAACACACGAACAACAGCAGCAGGCAGTTGAAAAAATTCAACAATTAATGCAGCAAGGCGTTAATAGCGGTGAAGCTATCCGTTTGGTCGCGGAACAGTTGCGCCAACAGGCAAAACAGCAGGAAAAGCAAAATGTTTGAGGTGATTCTAAAAAAAGTGGTGGAAGCGGCGATTTTGCCGCCTTTTAATTTAATTTTATTAGGTCTGCTTGCGTTTATTTTGCTTTTTACCCGTTTTCAGCGTACGGCGAAATCATTGTTGGCAGTGTCGTTATTGTTTGCTTATTTCATCAGCACACCTTTCTTTTCCAATTTTTTGATTAAGACGATTGCGTTGGATAAACCGAATGTTGAACTTTATAGACAAGGGCAGGTGATCGTGGTGCTTGGCGGCGGATTGCGTTATAGCGATTATCCGGAATCTTATTCAACAACGGCAGCATTACCATTGGAAAGAATGCGCTTTGCGGTTTATTTGCATCAAATGACGGATTTGCCGATTGCAATTAGTGGTGGTGTTGATAATGAAGCGAAAGTGATGGGCAGTGAATTACAACGTTTCTTTCAAATAGAACCGACTTGGCTGGATAACAAATCCAACACGACAGAACAGAATGCAATCTATCTGCGTAAATTGTTTAATCAGACGGAAGAAGGTAAGCAAATTCAACGTGTAATTCTCGTGACAAATGAGTGGCATATGCGCCGGGCCGTTGCTGCTTTTCAACGTCAAGGTTTTGAGGTATTTCCGGCACCGACTTTGAGTCAGCGCGCTTCCGGCAGCGGATTATTAAAATTCATCCCGCAACCGGTCAGTTTTTATCAATCCGGTTTAGTGTTAAGGGAGTGGCTGGGCATTTTGCGTGATAAATTAATTGGCTTGGATTAGCATTTATTCGGTAGTAAAAATCAATAAAAAATCCTATAATTTGGCAGTTACCTTGTCACCGATCAAACAGTAATTCATTATAAATTATTGTTTTATAACAAAATTTTTGAGGTTTTATGCGCTACCAGAAATTGGAAAATCAAGAAACGCATTGGAAATGGCTTTATTTAATGCGTAAAGCTCGTGAAGGCGTCAATATTACACGTTATCTTGAACAAAGTTTGGCGGACGATAAAATGCAACAGTTAGTCCAGCTACAGCATCAAACCGAAGCGGTTCAACAGTGGATTAGTGAACATATGTCGCCTGATTTGGTGATAAAACTGGATCAGGCGATTCGTGCTAAACGGAAGCGTTTTTTTAATGCAGAAAAACAGAGTACCAAAAAGAAATCAATTGATCTGGATTATGCAGTCTGGTTACGTCTTTCTCGCTATTCTCGTAAGATGAAAATGACCTTGTCACAAACCATTATGTATATGATAGATGAACAAGAGAGCAAAGCGCTTTATGAGTCACAAATTCACGCAATGAAGAAAAACTTGCAGGAATTATTGAAATAAATAACCGATGCCGGCGTAAGCGAGATAAAGTCCGAATGCGATAAAAACCACACCGGCACCATTATCCAACCAACGACTATATTTGCTGTAAAAACGTTTTGCAGCCGGTCGAGAAAACAACAGGGCAATAATAGAAAAATAGAGAAATGTTTCTATTAAGATAGCGGTTAATACTAGAATGATATGCTCAATGCCATTGACATTAGCAAGGTAAATCGATAATACGCTACTAAAATAGATCACTACTTTTGCGTTGGAGAGATTGACTAATAATCCTTTCAGAATTTCCTGTTTTATTGAAGTCGTTTGCGATTGTATCTTTTGATCATTTTCAAATACCACATTGTTACGAACATTCAGCATCTTATAACCAATATAAGCAAGATAACTTCCACCCAGCAAGACCACAATGCCGTGCCATAACGGGCTGGTAGCAAACAGAATGGCTAATCCTAACAAAGCAGAAGTTGCCCAAAACGCTACTCCCATCGTAATGCCGATGACTGCACAAAATGCATTACGGCTCGAATTACCGGCAGCGGTTTTGCTGACATAGAAGAAATCCGGACCGGGACTCATTAAGCCCAATAAATGTACAATCATAATATTCCATAACATAGCGCAGTCCTTTAGATCATTGATCTGATTAAGAAAATAACAATAATTGCATACAATGCCGCCAGTAGATCATCAAACATAATACCGAAACCGGTTTGCAGTTTGCGGTCAAAATAGCGAATTGGATAAGGTTTGATAATATCAAAGAAACGGAATAGCACAAAAGCAGTTAAGCACCATTGCCAAGCGTAATTTGGCAAAGCGGTGAGTACCAGCCAGATGGCGACAATTTCATCCCATACGATAGAACTGTGATCGTGCACTTTCATATCGTGCGCTGTTTTTTCACATAAATAACAGCCGATAAAAAAGGCTATCAAGGCGAAAATAAGAAAGAAAGGAACGGCAATCCATTGTAGAAGCAGCCATCCTATTAATAATCCGACCAATGTGCCCCAAGTGCCCGGAGCCGGAAAGATCAAGCCTGAACCGAAACCAAGTGCAAGCAGATGCACCGGATTAGTTAATTTGACGTTTTTGAGTACATTGTGATTAGTTTTATTTGAAGTGATCAAAGCCATGAGTCACTGCGACCTCTATTGGTTGAGAATATTGGGTAAATTGTAATTGCTGATTGGCACGAATTTGACCGATGCAATGATATTCTACATCGAGATAACGTAAGGTTTGTTCCATTTTTGCCCGCATTGCTTCTGCAACCGTGAAACAAAGTTCGTAATCTTCACCGCCGGCAAGTGCAAATTTTTGTGCCTGTTCTAATGAAAATTGATTTAATAACGGCTTGGAAAGCGGCAGTTTATCTAATTCAATAACAGCGCCACATTGACTCCGTTCCAGAATATGCTGAAGATCGGAAATTAAGCCGTCAGAGAGATCAATCGCTGCATTAGCGATACCTGCCAATTCCATTCCCATTAGAACGCGTGGTGTCGGGCGTAAATGGCGTTGTAATAAGTAGCGTTGATCATCATTTTCAATTTTTGACTGTTGTAATAACAGCTGCAAACCGGCGGCACTATCACCCAGTGTACCGGAAACGTAAATCCAATCACCGGGTTTAGCAGTGTGTCGACATAAGATTTTATCTTTCGCCACTAAGCCGTGTGCGGTGATAGTTAAAGAGAGCGTTCCTTTGGTAGTATCGCCACCGATTAAATCAACATTATAGTGATCAAGAATCTGAAACAGGCTTTGGCTGAATTCACTTAACCACTGTTCATCAATTTTCGGTAGGGTTAATGCCAGACTAATCCACGCCGGTTCCGCTCCCATTGCTGCTAAATCACTTAAATTGACGGCAACGGCTTTATAAGCGAGATCGGCAGCTGAAATAGACGGCAAGAAATGCGTTCCTTCAACCAAAGTATCGGTAGTCAGTGCTAAACGGCGATTAGGTTTAATTTCAGTGATTGCACAATCATCACCGACAGATAGCAGCACATCGCGCCGAGGTTGACGGGTAGAGGCGGAGAAATAACGTCGAATAATATCAAATTCGCCATTGTCAGGCATAAAGAAATCCTTTCAGAAAAAAATCCCTTGTGGCATTCACAAGGGAAAATGGAGATTGTTTATTTTAGTCCAAACTTCGGTGCTAATTTATCCAAAATGCTATTAATATATTTATGGCTGTCTGCCGCACCGAATGTTTTTGCCACCTCAATCGCTTCATTGATGACGACTTTATAAGGAATATCATCAACATATTTAAGTTCAAAAGTCGCACAATCTAAAATAGCCCGTTCGATTGTTCCCAACTCTTCGATTTTACGATCTAAAAAAGAGGCATATTCTTGCTCTAGATTCTCGAGATTGTTGACAGTGCCATTAAAGAGTTTGCGAAAATAGGCGACATCCGCACCTTTGGTTTCATCGTTGGTCACTAAATCCAATTCGATACTTTCCGGACTGTTTTTCGATACAAACCAGGAATAGAGTGCTTGAACGGTACATTCACGCGCACGACGACGTCTGCTTGGTTTTTTTTCAGTTTTTTGTTGTGGATTCATTATTCGGAAATCTGTGCTAATAAATTAACCATTTCCAAAGCTACCAATGCAGCTTCAGCCCCTTTATTTCCAGCTTTTGTGCCGGCACGTTCAATTGCTTGCTCAATATTTTCAGTGGTCAAAACACCAAATGCGACAGGAATTTCAGCTTGCATAGCGACTTGTCCCAAACCGCTGCTTGCTTCTCCGGCAACGTATTCAAAGTGTGCAGTACCACCACGAATTACTGTACCTAAAGCCACGATTGCATCAAATTTTTTGCTTGCAGCCAAACGACGAGCAACTAACGGCAATTCATAAGCACCGGGTGCTTTTACCACAGTGATATTTTCATCTTTTACTTGACCAACGCGAGTTAGTGCATCCAATGCACCTTCCAACAAGCTATCATTAATAAAACTATTGAAACGGGCGATAACTACTGCGATTTTCGCATTTGGTGAAGCGATTTGACCTTCTAAAACTTTCATCAAAAACTCCTAAGTGGTTGAAATCCGCCGCTCACGGCGGTAGCCAATTCATTGAATGAACATTGAATAAAAACGGTTGCAGATTCTAGCATAAAAAAACATTTTCGGATATGACGAATAAAAGATGATAAAGGCATAAGGAAAGCAAAAAATAAGCCGGTTTATTTGCCGACTTATTTTTAAATGTTTAACAAGAAAAAATGGAATTATGCGTTTACGGTAACGAAAATTGGGGAATCATCATTTTTTTCCACCAATTTGCCAACCGGAATCAAGGAGATATTCTCTTTTGCAGCTATATCAAATAATGCCGCTTTTGCTTCTGGCATCACCGCTACCAATAATCCGCCGGAAGTTTGCGGATCGCATAACACCGCCTTTTGTGTTTCAGTGATAGGGCTGACTTTATACCCGTAACTGTCAAAGTTCCGTTCTGTTCCGCCCGGGATGCAGCCTTTTTCGATATAATCATAAACACCGTCCAAGGTTTTGATCTGTGAGACATCCACTTCAGCGGCAACACCGGAACCTTCACAGATTTCGATTAAATGACCGAGCAATCCAAAACCAGTGACATCTGTCATCGCAGTGACACCTTCTAATTCCGAGAATTGTGCCCCGATTTTATTCATTCGGCACATCACTTCTGCCGCCAAACCGCGATGTTCCGGTTTTAATTTCCCTTTTTTCTCTGCAGTAGTAAGTACGCCGATACCTAAAGGTTTGGTCAAGAAAAGTTCACATCCGGCTTTAGCGGAATTGTTTTTCTTCACTTTATCGATTGGGATAATACCGGTTACCGCTAATCCGAAAATTGGTTCAGGCGAGTCAATAGAATGCCCACCGGCAAGCGCAATGCCGGCTTCTTTACAGGCTTGGCGACCACCCTCAACAATGCGTCTGGCGATTTCCGGCGGTAATAGCTTAATTGGAAAGCCTAAAATAGCGATTGCCATAATCGGTTTACCGCCCATTGCGAAAATATCGCTGATGGCATTAGTGGCGGCAATACGACCGAAAGTGAAAGGATCATCCACAATCGGCATAAAAAAGTCGGTGGTGCTGATAATGCCCATGCCATTACCAATATCATAAACCGCAGCATCATCTTTACTTTCATTGCCAACTAAAAGGTGCGGATCGATAAATTTTTCTGCTTCTGTGTGAAGAATGGTTTCTAAAACTTTAGGGGAAATTTTACAACCGCAACCGGCGCCGTGGCTGTATTGTGTTAAACGGATTACATCCGCTACCGTATTTTCAAAATCAATATGACTGTTTGCGTGATTTGTCATAAATTTTACTTCGCCTCTTAAGAACAACTATTGTGTTATAGCTTAGCACTTTCTCGCCAACAAAAGCCAATGCGGATCACATTTTTTAAAAAAATACGAAAATTTATGGTTAATTAAGTAAACACTACATTTACAAACTGTTAAGTTTACGTTATTTATAGTCGTTAATTCTACATCCGGTAGAAGAGATATTGACTGAAGGAGATTAGGTTATGCATAAAACCTCATTTAAAAAATCATTACTTGTTGCCGCATTGAGTTTAACAATGGCTAATATGGCAACAGCAGCCAATGTACCGGCAGATGCGAATTTGGCAAAAAAACAGGAATTGGTCTGGAACGTCAGTGCTAATCCGGCAACGCTAGATCCGCAAAAAATGGAAGGGGATGTAGAAGGTTATTTTGCCCGGCAACTTTTTGAAATGTTGGTAACTTCGGATGAAAAGGGCCATATTTTGCCGGGAGCAGCCACTTCGTGGCAACACAGTGATGACTTTAAAACGTGGACATTCTTTTTACGACCTAATGCGAAATGGTCGAACGGTGATGCGGTTACGGCGCACGATTTCGTTTATGCGTGGCAGCGTTTGGCTGATCCTAACACCGCTTCGCCATATGCCAGTTATTTAGATTTTCTTAAATTGGAAAATGCGGATAAGGTATTGGAAGGTAAAGCAAAAGTGGATGAGCTTGGGGTTGAAGCGAAAGATGATCACACCTTGGTTCTGCATTTAACGGAATCTGTGCCTTATGTGGATAAATTAGTGGAGCATTATGTACTTTCACCGGTACATAAAAGTGTAGTGGAAAAATTTGGCGATGCTTGGACCAAACCGGGCAATTTGGTGGGTAATGGTGCATTTAAATTGGATTCAATGGTAGTGAATGAAAAGGCTGTATTAGTCCGCAATCCACACTATTGGGATAATGATAAAACTGTGTTGGAAAAGGTAACATTATTACCGATTGAGTCAGCCGCTACCGATGTGGCTCGTTATCGTGCCGGCGATGAAGATGTAACTGGTAAAGAGTTGCCGATAGAGCTGTTTGCAAAATTAAAAAAAGAGGTACCGAACGAAATTTATACACCGCCGGTTTTATGTACCTACACTTACGAAATGAATACCGTAAAACCACCGTTTAATGATGCACGCGTGCGCAAAGCATTATCCTTGGCGCTTGATCGTCATATTATGACCGACAAAATTTTGCAACAAGGACAAACACCGGCTTATCTGTTTACGCCGCCATTTATTAACGGAGCAGAAAAAATGAAAAATCCGGAATGGGCGAATTGGGATCAGTCGAAACGAAATCAGGAGGCAATTAAACTGCTGAAAGAAGCGGGTTATGATAAATCTAACCTATTGAATTTTAAATTGTTGTATAACACTTCTGATAACCACAAGAAATTAGCAATTGCTGCACAATCGATCTGGAAAAAGAATCTTCAAGGAGTGGTCGATATTACGTTGGATAATCAGGAATGGAAAACCTATCTGGATGCTCGCCGTCAAGGCAACTCACAGATGGCAAGAGCGGGTTGGTGCGCGGATTACAATGAAGCAACTACTTTCTTAAATTATTTTCTTTCCAATAGTGCCAACAACCGAGCTTTCTATAAAAATAAAGCCTATGATGACTTAATCGATGCTGCTTTTCGTGCTAAAACGGATGAAGAGCGTGCGGAAATTTATGCTAAAGCGGAGCAGGTATTAGAACAAGACAGTGCTGTAATTAATGTCTATTACTATGTGCAACCTCGTTTGGTTAAACCGTGGGTAAAAGGTTTTGCAGCTAATCATCCGGCGAAAAACTACTATTTGAAAGATGTTTATATCCTTAAACATTAATTACTACAGCCGGCGGATATATTCCGCCGTGTTCTGTAGTTAAAACCCCTTAATCTAAAGTGACGTTAGGAAAAGCATATATTTCAAGATTTTGTGCGAAATAGAGGTTGAATCTAGCGTCAAAATCAAAAAAATACCGAATAATCTGGCAAAATGTAAGCGTATTATTTACAAATCGTGAGATTTCATTTATTAATGACAGCAATTCTATGCAAAATAGAAGAACTACTAATAAATAAGGAGTATAAGATGCAGAATTCATTTAAAAAATCATTGTTGATGGTGGCACTTGGTTTAGGTGTAACTGCAACAACAACAGTGATGGCTGCAAATGTGCCTGCTGGCACAGAATTGGCGGATAAGCAGGAATTGGTTTGGAATGTTAGCTCAAATCCGGCAACATTGGATCCGCAGAAAATGGAAGGTGATGTTGAAGGATATTATGCTAGACAAATCTATGAAACATTGGTGACTTCGGATGACAAAGGTCATATTTTACCGGGAGTGGCTTCTTCTTGGGAGCATAGTGAAGATTTTAAAACTTGGACTTTCCATCTTCGTCCGGAAGCAAAATGGTCTAATGGTGATCCGGTTGTTGCCGGCGATTTTGTTTATGCGTGGCAACGTCTAGCTGATCCGAAAACAGCTGCAGCTTATGCAAATTTTTTAACATTTGTTAAATTAAAAAATTCGGATCTAGTCACAGAAGGTAAACTACCTAAAAAAGAATTAGGCGTTGAAGCAACAGATGATCATACGTTAGTGTTGCATTTAACCGAACCTGTACCTTATATAGATAAATTGGTGGAACATTATGTGTTGTCACCGGTGAACCCAAAAGTGGTAGAAAAATTTGGCGATAAATGGACAGCGCCGGAAAATTTGGTTGGTAACGGCGCATTCGTTTTGAAATCACAAGTAGTGAATGAAAAAGCCGTTTTAGAGCGCAATCCATATTATTGGGATAATGCAAAAACCGTGTTGAATAAAGTCACTTTATTGCCGATTGAGTCTTCGGCAACGGATGTTTCTCGCTATCGTGCGGGTGATGAAGATATGACCGGTAAAGAAATCCCGATTGAATTATTTGCTAAATTGAAAAAAGAATTGCCGGACGAATTGCACATTTCGCCATTACTTTGTACTTATCTTTATGAAGTCAATACAGCAAAAGCACCATTTGACAATGCCAAAGTTCGTAGAGCATTATCGTTAGCGTTAGATCGAAACATCATTACCGATAAGATTTTGCAACAGGGGCAAACACCGGCATACATTTTCACACCGCCATTCATTAATGGTGCAGAAAAAATGAAAAATCCTGAATGGGCAAGTTGGGATCAAAATAAACGTAATCAGGAAGCAATCAAATTATTGAAAGAAGCCGGTTACGATAAAGCTCATCCATTAACTTTCAATTTGCTTTATAACACTTCCGACAATCACAAAAAATTGGCGATTGCCGCACAATCTATCTGGAAAAAGAATTTGCAAGGCGTTGTCAACATCAATTTGGAAAATCAAGAGTGGAAAACCTATCTTGACTCTCGCCATCAAGGAAATTTCCAAATGGCAAGAGCAGGCTGGTGCGCGGATTATAATGAAGCAAGCACTTTCTTGAATTATTATATTTCCAACAGTGCGAATAATACCGCTTTCTATAAAAGCAAAGCGTATGATGATTTAATTGCGTCTGCATTTAAAACCCAGACCGATGAAGAGCGTGCAGATGTGTATGCAAAAGCGGAAGCACAGTTGGATGCCGATACTGCAATGGTGCCGGTTTATCATTATGTTCAACCGCGCTTAATCAAACCTTGGGTGAAAGGCTTTGCTGACGCACATCCGGGGCAAAATTATTATTTGAAAGACGTTTATATCATTAAACATTAATTTTTATATTACCCGTTCCATTTGCGGATGGAACGGGATTTTATAATTGGCTTTTCGCCTTTTTATTGTGGGATTTGTGTATGCTTAAATTAATTTTTCGCCGAATTTTAGAGGCGATCCCTACGCTGTTTATCCTTATTACTGTTTCTTTTTTTATGATGCGCCTTGCGCCGGGCAGTCCTTTTTCCAGTGAAAAAAATTATCCGCCGGAAGTTATCGCAAATATTGAAGCAAAATATCATCTTAATGAACCGTTAATGGTGCAATATGGTATTTATTTAAAGAATTTGGCTCACGGTGATTTCGGGCCGTCATTTAAATACAAAGATTACACCGTTAATCAATTAGTGGCACAGGCGTTTCCTGTTTCGCTCAAATTAGGTTTTTCCGCTTTTATTTTAGCTTTGGTATTTGGTATTTCTGCCGGTGTGATCGCCGCCTTGAAGCAGAATAAGTGGCTGGATTATCTGATAATGACGTTTGCGATGACAGGGGTGGTTGTACCGAGCTTTGTGGTCGCACCGTTATTAGTGCTAATTTTCTCTATTACCTTAAAACTGTTGCCATCCGGTGGTTGGAATAACGGGCAGTTTATCTATATGTTGATGCCGATGGTGGCGTTATCTTTATCTTATATTGCCAGCATCGCACGTATTATGCGTAGTTCAATGATTGAAGTATTGCATTCAAATTTTATCCGTACTGCGAAAGCAAAAGGTTTGCCAATGAGCCGTATTGTGTTGAAACACGCATTACGTCCGGCATTGTTACCGGTGATTTCTTATATGGGGCCGGCATTTGTCGGTATCATTACCGGCTCTATGGTGATTGAAAGTATTTTTGTCTTACCGGGAATCGGTCAGCTCTTTGTGAACGGTGCATTAAATCGTGATTATTCGTTAGTATTGAGTTTGACTATTTTAGTCGGCACCTTGACGATCGTGTTTAATGCGATTGTGGATATTTTATACGCTGTGATTGATCCAAAGATTCGCTATTAGTGGAGTGGTAAAAATGTTAAAAACAAAAGAAAATCAAGCATTAATGGAAAAATTAGGCGAACAGTTGGAAACGGTTGACGGTCGCAGTTTGTGGCAAGATGCACGTCGTCGCTTTTTCCGCAACAAAGCGGCAGTAGCGAGTTTAATCATTTTATTTTTCATTATGCTGTTTGTGATTTTTGCACCGATGTTGATGCCGTTTAGTTATGAAGATACCGATTGGGCGATGATGACAAATCCGCCGGATTTTGAATCTATGCACTATTTCGGTACAGACTCTTCCGGGCGCGATCTATTGGTGCGCTTGGCAATTGGTGGGCGTATTTCCTTATTAGTCGGGGTTGCCGGTGCACTGATTGCGGTGTTGGTCGGTACGCTTTATGGTGCAACCGCCGGTTATATTGGTGGCAAAACTGATGCAGTGCTAATGCGTATTTTAGAAATTCTTTACTCCTTTCCGTTTATGTTCTTTGTGATTTTGTTGGTCACTTTCTTCGGGCAGAATATTTTGCTGATTTTCGTGGCTATCGGAATGGTGTCTTGGCTGGATATGGCGCGTATCGTGCGTGGTCAGACATTGAGCTTGAAACGTAAAGAATTTATTGAAGCAGCGATTGTCTGCGGTGTCTCTTCACGTCAGATTGTATGGCGACATATTGTGCCGAATGTGCTGGGTGTAGTTGTGGTTTATGCCTCTTTATTAGTGCCGGGAATGATTTTATTTGAATCTTTCTTAAGTTTTTTAGGGCTTGGTACACAAGAGCCGTTGAGCAGTTGGGGCGCACTGTTGAATGATGGTTCCAAATCTATGGAAGCAGCACCTTGGTTATTGATTTTCCCGGCGATTTTCTTAGTGATTACGCTGTTCTGTTTTAATTTTATTGGTGATGGCTTGCGTGATGCGCTTGATCCGAAAGATCGATAAGGTGAGAAAAAATGACAAACGAAAAACAACCTCTCCTTGATGTTCAAGATTTACGTGTAACATTTAAAACGCCGGACGGTGATGTTACCGCTGTGAATAATTTAACTTTTACGTTAAATGCCGGTGAAACCTTAGGCATTGTCGGTGAATCCGGTTCAGGCAAATCGCAAACCGCCTTTGCGTTAATGGGGTTATTGGCGGATAACGGACGTACCGCCGGTTCCGCACGTTTTAATGGTGAAGAAATTTTGGGGTTACCCGAAGCGCAATTAAACCGACTCCGTGCAGAGCAGATTGCTATGATTTTTCAAGATCCGATGACTTCATTAAATCCTTATATGAAAATTGGCGAACAGTTAATGGAAGTGCTGATTTTGCATAAAGGGTATGATCGGAAACAGGCTTTTGATGAGTCAGTGAAAATGCTTGATGCGGTGAAAATGCCGGAAGCGAGAAAACGGATGAATATGTATCCGCACGAATTTTCCGGTGGGATGCGTCAACGTGTAATGATTGCAATGGCGTTGTTATGTCGCCCGAAATTATTGATCGCAGATGAGCCGACAACCGCATTGGATGTGACCGTTCAAGCACAGATTATGACCTTGTTGAATGATTTAAAACGGGAATTCAACACAGCGATTATTATGATTACCCACGATTTGGGCGTGGTAGCCGGCAGTTGTGACCAAGTGTTGGTTATGTATGCCGGTCGAACAATGGAATATGGCACGGCAAAAGAGATTTTCTATCAGCCGACGCACCCTTATTCTATCGGTTTAATCAATGCCGTACCGCGTTTGGATACGGAAGAAGAGCAGTTGACCACCATTCCGGGAAATCCGCCAAATCTATTACATCTGCCAACCGGCTGCCCGTTCCGACCACGTTGCCAGTTTGCCAGTGAACAGTGTAGCAATACACCGCAATTAACGGCATTCGGCAATAATCGCTTGCGTGCCTGCTTTGTCGATGTACAGGAAATGATATTAAGAGGAAAAGCATAATGAGTAATTTATTGTTGGAAGTTGAAGATCTGAGTGTGCATTTCCAAGTACAAGGCAGTGAAGGTCTCTTTTTTAAGAAAAAGCAGACATTACACGCCGTTAATCACGTTTCATTTAAATTATATGAAGGTGAAACCTTAGGGGTAGTAGGGGAGTCAGGTTGTGGTAAATCGACTTTGGCGCGAGCCATTATTGGTTTGGTGAAATCTGCCGGCGGTAATATTCTATGGTTAGGCAAGGATTTAAGTAGTCAATCTGAAAAGGAGTGGCACGCAACACGTAAGGATATTCAGATGATTTTCCAAGATCCGCTCGCCTCATTAAATCCGCGAATGACTATCGGCAACATTATTGCCGAGCCGTTAAAAATTTATTTTCCTGAATTGTCGGCGGAAGAGGTGAAATCACGTGTGCAGGCAATGATGTTGAAAGTAGGGCTGTTGCCGAACCTAATTAATCGTTATCCACACGAATTTTCCGGTGGACAATGCCAACGTATCGGTATTGCAAGAGCCCTAATTATTGAGCCGAAATTGATTATTTGTGATGAGCCGGTATCAGCACTTGATGTATCCATTCAGGCACAAGTAGTGAATTTGTTGAAGTCACTACAAAAAGAGATGGGGTTATCACTTATTTTTATTGCTCACGATTTGGCGGTGGTAAAACATATCTCAGATCGTGTGTTAGTGATGTATTTAGGCAATGCAGTGGAGTTGGGAACCTATGATCGGGTTTATCATCAAACCAAACACCCATATACCAAAGCATTAATGTCGGCGGTACCGATTCCTGATCCAGATTTGGAAAAAGATAAGCAAATTCAATTGTTGGAAGGTGATCTGCCTTCACCGATTAATCCGCCATCAGGTTGTGTTTTCCGCACAAGATGTCCATTGGCAGATACGGAATGTACCTTAACTAAACCAAGATTGTTAGGAGAC
The DNA here is from genome assembly GCF_000771895.1 of Gallibacterium genomosp. 2. Classification (NCBI taxonomy): domain Bacteria; kingdom Pseudomonadati; phylum Pseudomonadota; class Gammaproteobacteria; order Pasteurellales; family Pasteurellaceae; genus Gallibacterium; species Gallibacterium genomosp. 2. The sequence continues at coordinate 5,710 of NZ_JPXY01000070.1, read as the reverse complement.
AAACAGCATTTAGTCGCTTGTTTTAAGGTATAAGTGTGAGCTAGATCACAAAAAATATCGCTCACTGCTAAAAACAGTGGGCGATTGTATTTATAGAAATAAAATCACTGGATTTTTTAAAGTAGAATGAGTATATTTGCGAACAGTTGTTAGCTGAAATAAAGAAGGTTATTTTTAATAATGCAACATTATGCTCAAACGCTTACCCACTTTATTGATGTCATTCATCAGCAAAGTGAAAAACTTTCTCAACGTACCGCGTTACGTTATTTCGATCATCAGCACAAATTACAAGATATTTCGTGGCAAAGTTTTCACCAGCAAAGCGAACAGCTTTCTCGCGCATTATTGACGTTAGGGGTAGGAATTCAGGATAAAATCGGTATTTTTGCGCAAAATATGCCGCAATGGACAATCGCAGATATTGCTATTTTGCAGATTAGAGCGGTTACTGTACCAATTTTTGCTACGAATAATGAAACGCAGACGAAATACATTATTAACCATTCTGAAATGAAAGTGCTGTTTGTCGGTAATCAGAAAGAGTATGACGTTGCCCTTTCCATTGCTCCGCATTGCCCGAAATTAGAAAAAATTATTGCAATGCAACCGCTTGATTTACGTGGTATTGAAATGGGGATCAGTTGGCAGGATTTTATTGCAACTGCCGGCGACGAATCACAGCAACAATTAGCGCAAAGATTGGCGCAAAAATCAATGCAGGATCTTTTTACCTTGATTTATACGTCAGGCACAACCGGTGAGCCGAAAGGGGTAATGCTCGATTATCAAAATTTGGCACATCAATTAGCGACTCATCAGCAGACATTGATGAAAATTGATGGCAGTGATGTTTCTTTATCTTTTTTGCCGTTATCTCATATTTTTGAACGTGCGTGGGTGGCTTATGTGCTGTCGCAAGGGGCAGTGAATGTTTATCTGGATGATCCGCATAAAGTAAGAGAAGCGTTGTCTGTGGTGAAACCGACCTTGATGTGTGCGGTGCCGCGTTTTTATGAAAAAATTTATGCAACGGTCTTTGACAAAGTGAAACAGGCGCCGTGGTTACGCCAACAGATTTTCTATAATGCGTTGCGAATTGGCAAATTGGCATTGCGCTATCAGCAGAAACAACAACCTTTGCCGTTTTGGTTAAAGCCATTACATCAGCTTGCAGATCGTTTAGTATTCAGTAAATTGCAACAGGTGCTTGGTGGGCGCATTCGGATGATGCCTTGTGGTGGAGCGAAATTAGAGCCTGAAATCGGCATCTTTTTCCATTGTATCGGGGTTAATATTAAATTGGGTTACGGAATGACGGAAACGACAGCAACCGTTTCTTGTTGGCCTGATTTTGGTTTTGAATCCAATTCCATCGGGCAGATTATGCCGGGAACAACGGTTAAAATCGGTGATGAGAACGAAATTTTGGTAAAAGGTGGCGGTGTAATGAAGGGGTATTTTAAAAATCCGGAAGAAACCGCGAAATGTTTTACCGAAGACGGCTTTTTGAAAACAGGCGATGCCGGTTATGTTGATGTTGAGGGTAATTTATTTATGACCGATCGCATTAAAGATTTAATGAAAACGTCGACTGGAAAATATATTGCACCTCAAGCGGTGGAGGGCAAATTGTTGCAGGATAAATTAATTGAACAGATTGCCGTGATTGCCGATGCCAGAAAATATGTGTCCGCTTTGGTGGTGCCTTGTTTCGATACCTTGGAAGAGTATGCTAAAAAACTCAACATTCAGTATCAAAATCGGTTAGATTTGATTAAAAATGCTGCGATTGTTGAAATGTTTGAAAAACGGATTAATGAACTGCAAAAAGAGTTGCAAGGATTTGAAAAAATTAAAAAATTTACGTTATTGCCAAAAGCCTTTTCGATTGAATTGGGCGAGATTACTCCAACGCTAAAACTGCGACGTAAAGTGATTTTGCAACGTTATCACACTTTGATTGAAAAAATGTATCAATAAACATCCAATAAATGCGGTATTGCTTTAGGGTAATACCGTATTTTCTTTTAAAAAATCCAGTAGAATTTGCTAAAAATATTAGATTCCATCTAATTTATCAGCATAAAAATCCATAAAATTATATTTTTTACTTCAATTTGCCATCCAATCCGTATAAACTTCCTGCTTTAAAATTAATACCTAAGGGAAAGTATATGTTATCTAAAAAAGATATTTTAATTCTGGGTATGATGATTTTTTCGCTGTTTTTGGGTGCAGGGAATATTATCTTTCCACCGATGGAAGGTTATCATGCCGGTTCAAGTTGGTTGTGGGCTGCGTTAGGTTTTATTTTAACCGGTGTTTTTATGCCGTTTATTACCTTGATTGTGGTAACGGTGCGTGGGCGCGGTGAGGCATTATCCACTGATCTGCCACCGTGGGTAGGTGTTGTATTCTGGTCAATTCTCTATCTAATCATTGGTTCAACATTTGCGATGCCTCGTGTGACGAATGTTGCTTATGAAATGGCGTGGTTACCTTTAAATATCTATAACGGTGAGCATTCTCATATTTTATTCGCGTTAGTGTTTAACATTATCGGTATGAGCTTTATGCTTGGACGCAGTACAATGATTTCGACCATCGGTAAATTTATGGCACCGATTTTATTGGTGTTATTGATTATTGTCGGTATTGGTGTCGTGTCCGATCCGTTGTCGGAAATTATTGCGCCTTCCAGTAATTATGCCGAAGGTTCAGCTTTAGTTACCGGGATGATTGGCGGTTATCAAACAATGGACGTGCTTTCCGCAATGGCATTCGGTGGTATTGTTGCTCGTGCGTTTGCTGTCAATAATGTAACGAACGGAAGAACCATTGTGCGTTATACATTAGCTGCCGGTGTTACTTCGGTGGTGTTATTGAGCGGTTTATATCTCTGTTTATTCTACCTAGGCGCAACCGGAGATATGGTGGCATCAACCTCTACCAATGGCGGACAAATTTTCTCACGTTATATCAATGAGTTATTCGGTGCCACCGGCTTGTGGATTATGAGCGGCATTGTGATGCTAGCCAATTTAACCACATTGGTTGGTGTAACCAGTGCTTGCGCAGATTATTTTTCTCGTTTTCATCCACGTTTAAATTATCCGTTTTTTGTGGTGTTGTTCACGATCGCGACCATTATTATTTCTGAAACCGGTCTGGATACACTATTGCGAGTAACAATTCCGGCATTATTATTGATTTATCCGGTAGCAATTATGTTGGTAGTGTTACAGATTGTGCGGAAAAAACTGCCGGTAGTGAGCTGGAGTTATAATGCCACTATCGCACTAACAACATTGTTCAGTTTGTGTGATAGCTTGAAAAATATGGGCTTGTTGCCACAAGGTGTAGAAAAATTGTTAAGCTATTTACCGTTTTATCAAGAAGGTTTGACTTGGTTAATCCCGGTATTGTTAATGTTGTTATTGACAATTATTGTTGGTAAATTCTCTGCGCAAAAACAGCATTAATTTCAAATAGATATGAAAAAACAGTGTGCGAAATAATTCGTACACTGTTTTTTTTAGATTATTGTTCCTCTTCTTCAATCTCATCTGCCATAGCTGCCAATAAATCTCGGCATAATTGTGCCAGACTGCGATAAAATGCGGTTTGTGCGTGAGCTTCAATCTGTCCAAGAAAACGCCCGATAGTTGGTAATAAAAAAGTTTGGAACAGTTGTCGCTGTGCCTCAAGCGAACCAATTTGATCCTCAATCCAAGCAGCCGTCAATAATGGTAATGCAATATGATCACTGTCAGCGACTTCAGGCATTGCACGTTCTTGCCGAAATGCTTTAAATTGTTCAACATCAATACCGTAAGCAGAGAGTTTAAAATCGACAGATTGTTGCAAATATTGATAATCTTGGCTTAATTGCTCTAATGTCCAGCCTGATGTTAATTGCGTCAGGGCAGTGTCGGTTTGTGGATCAGCAGCTAAATCCCAAATGGTTTTAACGCCTCCTTGTTGTAACCATTGCAATGCCGGCGCAAGAATCGGATCTTGCGGTTGACGTTGAAAAAAATTACCGAATAAACGGCATAAAATAGAAAAATGATTAATTTCGACCTGTTCGTCCATATTTGTCCTAACTATTAGAGAAATTATGAATTAAAACTGTATAAAGGGCGTAAGTTTACTATAATTCCTGCGGAAAGATAATGAATTTAGGAGTTTAAATGAAATATATCGGAGCGCACGTCAGTGCATCGGGAGGCGTTGAAAATGCGGTAGTACGCGCAGTTGAAATCGGTGCAAATGCTTTTGCGTTATTTACAAAAAATCAGCGCCAATGGAAAGTTGCACCATTAAAACAAGAAAATATCAATAAATTTAAGCAATGGTGCGAAAAATATCACTTTTCTGCGGCACAAATTTTACCGCACGATAGCTACTTGATTAATTTAGGTCATCCGACAGCAGAAGGATTAGAGAAATCAAGAACCGCCTTTATTGATGAAATGCAACGATGCCATCAGCTCGGCTTGCAATTATTAAATTTTCATCCGGGTAGCCATTTACAACAAATTGATGAACTGGATTGTCTAAAACGGATTGCGGAATCCATTAATATTGCAGTTGATACTGTGCCGAATGTTGTTGCCGTAATTGAAAATACTGCCGGTCAAGGTTCAAATTTAGGCTGGCGTTTTGAACATTTGGCGACCATTATTGAAAATGTGGAAGATAAAAATCGGGTTGGTGTTTGTTTGGATACTTGTCACACTTTTTCTGCCGGTTATGATTTGTCGACTTTAGCGGCGTGTGAAAAGACATTTCAACAATTTTCGGAGATTGTCGGTTTTCAATATTTGCGAGGAATGCATTTAAATGGTTCAAAAACGCCTTTAGGAAGCCGAGTTGATCGTCACGACAGTTTGCAGTCAGGCACAATTGGTACCGCTGTTTTTGAATATATTATGCCTGATCAGCGCTTTGATAATATTCCGCTTATCTTGGAAACCATTCATCCGGAAATCTGGAAAGATGAAATTTCTTGGTTGCGTTCGTTAGAGAAACGTTAAAAAATAGCCGGAAAATTTGAGGTTTCTCACAAAAACAGCTATTTCTATTAAAAATAACTGGTCATACGTGTTGTTTTTCGGTAGGATTGATGCCAATTTTTGAGTTTTGATTATTTTTACTTATTTTTGAGTTATGTTTTATCGAATTCTGGTATCAGTCTGTTTTTTACTGTTAGCTGCGTGTAGTAGTCATCCCGGCACGCAGTCAGCTTCTACATTTTCCGAAGACGATGATCCTATCCAAGCTTTAATCCTCAAAACTAATGCTAAAGAACGTGTTATTATTAATAAAAAGTTAAATAATTTCTATCAAGAATGGATCGGTGTTCGTTATAAACTTGGGGGAACAGGAAAAGATGGTATTGATTGTTCTGCGTTTGTACAAACGGCATTTGCAGAAAAGTTTCATATTAGCTTACCAAGAAGCACTTCAGAACAAAAATCTTTAGGTTATAAAATTCAAAAAGGTCAATTAAAACAAGGTGATTTAGTTTTCTTTAGAAAAAATCGTCACGTTGGAATTTATTTAGGCGATGATCTTTTTATCCATTCCAGTACAAGTCAGGGCGTTACTATTAGTTCTTTGAATGAAGATTATTGGTTAAGAACCTATACACAATCCAGAAGAGTATTAAATTAAGTATTTACTAGATAGCTAAACGTTAAAG
>NZ_JPXY01000069.1:0-2436 GCF_000771895.1 Gallibacterium genomosp. 2 | reverse complement strand
TTGTCAGCAGTCTGAATAGTATATTATTTGATTTTACTGCGATATATGACCCACAAGCGATGCATTTAAATGTTAAAGCTACTCCTGTATCAGAACCTGAGCCAACTCCGGAACCTAACCCAAACCCTACTCCTGAACCGAGGCCAGGTTTAATTGAACATCTGGTGAAACAAGCGTGTGATGATTGCTTAGTTCCAGTAGCAGCTAGCTTAGATAAAATTAAATCATCAGCAGACAATGATATTGCTTTTGGTTTAATAAAATTAAATAGTGAAAAAGAGGTGGTTAAAGCGGTAGAACAACTTCAGCCATTACTTGGTATTCGTACCAGTCGAGTCATAATAGAAGCAACCGATACTTTAACAAAAGCAATACCGACAGGACGTTGTTTAGTGGATACTGATGAGAATCAAGTGTGGGCAAAAGTGTTAGGTGAATGGAATGAGCGAGATGGATCATTTGGATTGTCAGGCTATCAAGCTAACCATTATGGTATTGCAGTAGGTAATGAACGTTGCGTCACTGAGAATACCAAATTAGGTTTAACAGCAGGTTATATTAAAACTGATGCAGATAGTTATGATTCATCAGCTAATCATAACTTAAAAGCGGATACTTGGCAGGTTGGTGTATATGGTAATACTGTCTTAACCCCACAATGGGATATTGATTTTTATGCAGGAGTTGGTCAATCTTATTTAGATGGAAAACGTCGGTTAACTTTCTTAGAGCGGACAGCGGAAAGTGAAATGAAAGCGAATCATTTTCGAACTGGTATCACATTAAATAGAGAATTCCAAATTAATCCTCAAACGAAAGTAACGCCATTCTTGACATTAGATTATCAACGAGTTGAAGTCGAAGATTATATAGAGAAAGGAGCAAAAGATTTTGATTTTGCAGTAGATAAACAAAGTACAGAAGCCTTTATAGTAAAAGCAGGTATAAAAGGTGATTTCCAAGTCAATGACAGATTAAGTTTACAAACGAAAGCGGCTGTGGGGTATGATATGACATATCGAGGTAATTATTTACGTGCAGGTTTTGTGAATTATCCACAATATCGGTTTACATTAGATGATTGTGATGTATCACGCGTAATTGGTGAACTTAATGTGGGAGCAAAATATCAAATTAGCAAAAATATTGCATTGAGTACTGGAGTACAATCGACTTTTGCGAAAGGGTTTAACTCTGTTTCTGGTAATGTGAATTTAGCAATTCAGTTCTAATTTAACTATTAGGTTAGATAAAAATACCTCGTTACTACGAGGTATTTTTTTATCTGAAGCTTTATATAAGTTTTTGATTTATATTCTATTTATTGTGATATAACTGATACCCCTAAGTGTAACGAAAGGGAACTAAAAATTTTGAATGTAGTGATCCACTAAATTAGCAGTCCTTGATAGTTTTTTTTCGCTAAAATTGGCGGTAATCCTTGATTATAGCTATGCGGTCTCACTCTGTTATAGTAAAACACATAACGCTTAATATCTTCCTTAGCTTCTTCTAATGAAGAATAACCGTCTTTTAACATCCATTCATATTTAAAACGTCTAAACCAACGCTCCATCGGCGCATTATCTCAACAATTTCTTCGATGACTCATACTTTGTATCAAACCATGTTGTTTGACACATTGGATAAACGCCTCACTTCCATAAATACTGCCTTGGTCTGAATGAAACAACATCTTCTCTGTTCTTTTCGTTGTTAGCATCGTATGATTTAATGCATCAACCACTAACGTTGCATCATGCTGTTTCTGCAATCGCCAACCCACGACTTGACGTTGTGCTAAATTCATCACTATCGCTAAATAATGCCATTCCCCCTGCACTTTGAGATAAGTAGTATCAAATAACGCCTTTATCTCTACCGTCAAACCTAAATGTTTATTGCGCTTAGCTTGGCGCTTTCTCTGCGCATAATACGTCCGTTCTGAAAGCGCAAATAACGCACAAACCCGTTTTATTCCATACGATTTTAATGTCTTTACCGCTTGGTAGCGTTGCGCTCGAGTGACATGAAAATCGCGGTAGCCTTTTTTAGGATTTCTTTATCCTCCTCGAGAATTTTAATCCGTTGTTCAAGCTCTCGTATCCGTTGTTGCTCTGGCGACAGTGGCTTCGTTCCTGGTAATACATAGCCTTGTTCTTCTGCTTGGAGTTGTTTTATCCAACGCCGTAAGGTCGTTTCGCCTATCCCTAATTCTAAACAGGCTTGGGCAACGGAATAACCTTGCTCAGTGACTCATTTTACTGCGGTGACTTTGTAATTTGGGCTAAATGTTCTTCTCATTTTAGTGTCCTCTTTTTGTGATAGTTTACCACCTATTGAGGACTGCTAATTTAGTGGCTCACTCCCATTAAAGCGAAAAAAAACGCTAACCTCTCGGTTAGCGTTCCTTCCTCTAATTTATAACCTGGCAGT
>NZ_JPXY01000068.1:0-4797 GCF_000771895.1 Gallibacterium genomosp. 2 | reverse complement strand
AATAACCTTGCTCAGTGACTCATTTTACTGCGGCAACTTTGTAATCTGGGCTAAATGTTCTTCTCATCTTAATATCCTCTTTTTGTGATAGTTTACCACCTATTGAGGACTGCAAAATTAGTGTACCACTACAAGATCGTACAAATTCTATTGAATTGATTTTTTATAAAAGTGTAGTCTTATTATTTTTTCGCTTTAGTTCCAAAGACTTTCCCAATATAATCCAAAACATTTTTCCAACCATCTTCTTCAGTCCCATAGCCCCAGAGCTTTTCTGAAATATCCTCCAACTTTCCTATTTCAGCCTTATATTTTTTGCTTACGATTTTTCTATCATCCATGCTGATATAATTTAATTTTTCGTCTTCAACTTTAAATCGAGGATTGCTCAAAAAATTAATGACATCATAGTGATCTTTTTCATCCAGTTCCTTTTCAAAATTAAGAAACTCCACCCCGGCATTTGCAAAATATTCCTTTAACCAAAAAACAGTATCGTCGAATTGATTTTTTAATTCTATCAAACCCAATTCTTTCAATGTTCCAGATATATAGGGCAATAGTGAATGACCTTCTGCAAAAATATAAGCCCAGCCGTCGCATTTCCAATTTCCTATCATATTTACAGCTATATGAAAGGTGAAAGCTTCATGACTAACTTCGTTCTTGATTTCTTCAAGTGAGCCAAGTCGCCAAATCTCATCAGAAATACTTGTAAATTTCAAGTCATTTTCCAAGCCATCATAATTTCCCAATAATGTTTTCAAATCCTTCATACTTCTAACCCCCGTTCAATAAGTTTACTCCGGTATTTCTGCCACCATGACATATTTGTAGTCACTTTCGAACTCATCCAAATCACTGCACAATTCAAACAGTGGAATGATGTTATTCTCATATTGACCGGTCAGCACCTTATAGGTTTGGTTGCATGGGAAAAGACTGAAATTTTCATCGGGAGAGATGAGTCCCAATGACCTCTCATCATCATCTTCCTGTCCAAGCTCAACCCACCGCCAGCCGTAGGCCAAACGGAAAGCATCTCCATAAAGATAACTTAGCTTAAGTGCAAAATCGAACAAACCAAAATACCGCAGCAATGGATATTTGCTTTTTCCGATGTAGGGAAGCATATACTCATTCAGCCTGGTTACGATGTTTTTGCCATCTGCATCCTCAGAGATTTTCAATCGCTTCTTCATCTTACGGATTTCATCCGCAAGCTCCTCCATATCTTCCGAGGACAGCTCGGCTATATGGGCCCAATAAGACTCTCTATTATCAACCCTTTCAGTTCCTTCTTCCTCAGCCTGTTCATTATCATCATACTGAAAAGATCCCACATCAGAATATCCTTGCTCTTCCTCTTCCAGGTCCATAAAGAGCGTATACACAGCACAGATTTGACCTTCCTTGTCATAGCCGAAGTAGCTGGCATAGTAGCCATCACCCCAGCCAGAAGCATATATAGGTAGGTTACATGGAGAATCAGGAATGTCCCATAATGCCCAATCGCCACCCTCACTCTGATACTTGGGGTATTTTTCGGCATTTTCCTCTAAAACATAGCAAAAAAGGTCGTCGTAGTAATTGTCAATATCCTCTTCATTTTCAAGGCGCTTTTTCCAATATCGGTCAAAATCCTCCTGAGCCTGAGCGTCGACAAGGCACGCCATACCTGCATCCACGCCGAAGCCAAAGATTCCTTCCTCACCCTCCTTGACATCAGCCAGATTTTCCTGTCCAGTCATAGCCATTTCATATCTCACCGGACGCTCCCCTGTAATTTCCAGCTTGGCGCAGGCGTATTTTTCAAAGCTCAACTCCACGCATAGCTTCAATGGATATTTTCCGGGCGGAATAGTTTGAATAAATGGTTGGCATTCTCCAAGTTCTATCAGCGGGTCACAGGCAATAACTTGTCCCGTAGGGAAGAGTACCTCACCTAAATCAAGTACATCTACCTCTGCTTCACCAATCTGTTTTTCTGTAAAATACTGTTCCAAATCCACTTTGCAGTCTAAAGCATGTTTAACTATCTGCCAGCGGTCAAGCCATTCTTTGTTGGGTGTTGTCATAGATTTTCCCCCTTCTTCTTATCAAATCCTTTCAGTGTGTCCCAATTTTTTCGTTTTAAAAAATTAAGGCATCACAAAGCATCATAAAACCAGACAGCCACAGCGATGATGATCACATGGACAAGCACAACCAGGATCATCGCTATCGCAATAAACTTGATGGCCTTGATCAGCCAACGCAGGTATTTATTCTCTATTCTCATCATCTTCTAAATCACATTCAGACTCTAGATCTTCCGTTTCAAGATCTCTGATCAGATCGTAAGTGTCCCTGAAGGAAAGACTCCAAACTTCTTTATCCTTTGTGATTTCATTGTAAATGTCTGCTAAGATTTGTGCCGGAGAATGAACACCTAAAGTATATTCTTCAGGTTCTATTCTCCCGATCTTTTCAGTTTTTTTCAGTAAGCCTCCCAAATCCTTATGATCGAACCAGCAATCTGTATCCAGCCAGTACTTTGTATTCCTCAGACTACATGCAATCTGACTGTTAAAGAAATCGTCCATATTCGGTTTTTCTTTTTGTAATAAACGGGTACAAGCCAGATGATATTCCAACTTTCTCGGACTCTCATCAATCGCCGAAACAAAAACAGCACCATATTCATCGTCAAACTTTATGGCAAGAACATCGCCTTTGTTAAAGTACGGGGTTCGTTTTATCTTTCTTTTCGGAACTTTAATCGGCTTGGGATTTTCACTCTGTATCTGAATAGCAAATTTATCCAAAACCTTTTGTCTTTGCTTTAATGCTGTTTTATCAATTTCAAGCCAGAACTCGTCAGCTCCTTTTGCAATCACATGTAAGGCTTTGTTTTTTATTTCATCCGGAAGATGTCCAATTTTCCATAAAGAATAGGCCAGGGAAGTCCAATAGATTTCTGCGTAAAAATCGTTGATACAATAATGTGTTTCCTCTTTAAGCATATCCGATATGATGTTATCTACATTGACTCCGTCCTTATAACTCTCCACAATGAAGTTGTAGATCCCATGCCCATCATCACTATCTATAATGTTTACACCATCGATTGCCATAAAATTGCTCCATTTCCATATCAAACATACAGCTCATCCCCATCTTTTGAGCCACATTCAGACTCAATATACTCTGTTCACATTTTGCAATATCATCTTATTTCACTAAATTCCAATTTTATTCTCAATTTTACTGATAAGCTTGTTCTTATATATTTCAGTATCTACTATTAACGCTCGACCTTCTTTCACTAAAGAAACAGAAGGCGTATCTACATTAAGAATTTCATGTAATATATTTAATGGATTATCGAACATTACTAAGTGATTCCCTATTGAGTAATTGTGTTCTTCTTGATATAAATGATAATCAATTAAGAAGTTCTCATCTTCAGGTAACGTGATTTTGTCTACATCATTCGGATATAAGAACCTTGCAAAATTAAACAAAGCTAAAGAATAGAAAGAAAATTCTTTTGTGAACTTATTTTCACCAAATAATCTTGATTTTTTTCTCCCTTTACATACATGACTTAATTCTTCTGAAAACCGACTAAAATTGCTATTAACCAAAGCATACAGTGCACTAACAATTGATTTATTTTCGAGACTATCTTTTTGAGATAGATATTTTTCAGTCTGTTTAACTATGCCTTCTTGCCATTCATACTCTTGATAATATAAATACATGATAAGGTTGGTGGTCACCTTTAAAAATGCCATTCCATTTTTGCTTAAACCACATTCTTTAGGATATATTTTTTCAATTAAATCAAATTGATTAGAACATAAAACAAAAGGTATTAGGTTCCAAGCAGAAATGCAGTGGTCATAACCACTTGCTAATATAAAGCTTTTTATTAAGCCGGTACGGACATAAGTATATAAAGCATTATCCAAATACTGATAATTATCCCTTCTTAAAGACTCTATAACACCTAAATAAACAATTCTATCTTGAGAATCTAAAAAGTTTATCCATATATCAATTCCCTCTTCTTTCGCTTTAGAAGAGCCTTTAATGAATTTAGTGTAAATATCTTCATTACATTTTATATAATCTGGAATATCATAGTAATAAAACCAATCCTTATAGTTATCCTCATAAAGCTTAATCAGCAGCTGCTTTCTTTTATTGTTCATTGCAACATCCGTCCTCATTCATTTCATTATTCGGAAATCTCCATCTGGCATAAAACCAGCTTGTTCATTTCATTGGAAAGAAAAACACGATTTTCAAAAACATCCATCACTCGAAATTTTGCATAACCTCTTGGAAGTTTTATGTCGATCAACGCACAATCAGAATGTAGTGATCCACTAAATCAGCAGTCCCTAATAGGTTTTTTCGCTAAAACTGGCGGTAATCCCTGATTATAGCTATGCGGTCTCACCCTGTTATAGTAAAACACATACTGTTTAATATCTTCCTTGGCTTCATCTAATGAAGAATAACCGCCCTTTAACATCCATTCATATTTAAAACTCCTAAACCAGCGTTCCATCGGTGCATTATCCCAACAATTTCCTCGGCGACTCATACTTTGTATCAAACCATGCTGTTTCACACATCGTATAAATGACGCACTCCCATAAATACTGCCTTGGTCTGAGTGAAACAACATCTTCCTCGTTCTTTCCGTTGTCAGCATGGCATGATTTAATGCCTCCACCACTAACGTTGAATCGTGCTGTTTCTGCAATCGCCAACCAACCACTTGGCGCTGCGCCAGGTTCATCA
>NZ_JPXY01000067.1:0-7512 GCF_000771895.1 Gallibacterium genomosp. 2 | reverse complement strand
GATTTATATCGACCCGCCGTACAACACGGGGAACGATTTTATCTATAAAGATAACTTTGCCGACAGCCAAGCCGATTATGCGGAAAAAGTAGGCGATAAAGACGAAGCGGGCAAACTTAAGCGTGCCTTTGTGAAAAACAGCAAAGAAAACGGGCATTATCACAGCAATTGGCTCAATATGATGCTGCCTCGCCTGCATTTGGCACGAAACTTATTGCGTAAAGATGTACAACAAAGTGGGCTTTATCAGCAATGCCGCCCGCCCATAATTGGCAAATCGACTTTACCGACAAATTCGGCCAACACGGAAAAGCTGCCCGTTTCCTTCATCGGTAAAGTGCCGCCTTCATCAAAACCGGTCAACACCAAAATGTCCGCGCCCAATTCCTGCGCTTTCAAAGCGTCGGGCAAATTCGGATTCGGCAGGCGGCAAATGATTTTGATACCGGCCTGTTTGAGTTTGGCGTATATCTCCTCGTCCAACCAACCATTATCCAGCACCACAGGCACTTGCTCTTCAATCAGCAAATCCATCATCAACGGAATGAGTGAAAAGTCATAAGATAAAACAAACGGCACGCCAAAAGGCTTATCCGTCAAGGCTTTGACTTTGTGAATTTCGGCACGCATACGGTCTAATACATCTTGATTGGACGTCGGATTGGTGGTTTGCCCAGCGTGTGGGGCTAAAAAGCCCAATCCGCCAGCATTGGCAACGCTCGCCACTAAATGTGCATCGGTCAGCCACGACATTGGGGCTTGGACGATGGGGTATTTGATATTTAAAATTTGGGCAATACGATTGTTTTGCATGATTTTTCTCTGATTTAAAAAATGGAATAAGCGTATTTTAGGTTATTCAAATTGAGAAAAGAATAGCGATTTTTGGGAATTTGGTTTTCAAATATGGAAATCAACTTTCAGACAGCCTGAAAACTTATTTTGCACATTTTCCAAACAAAAACACCGCTTGAAAATCAAATTCAAACGGTGTTTATAAATTAACTGACTTTTAATTCCACCCAAGCCCTTTTGATGATTTCTTGACTGGCTTGTAATGCTAAAAATGCCAAAATAAACGCCACAATTAAATCAGGATATTTTGATTGAAAAAAATAAACTGCTATGCCAGCCAAAATCACCGCCATATTACCAATCGCATCATTGCGAGAACATACCCATACACTTCTGACATTACTGTCGCCATCACGGAATTTTAATAATATCAACAATGCTGACACATTCACCAATAACGCCAAAAATCCCACAATACTCATTTCGCTATAACTGGGAACTTCCCCATAAAACGCACGATAAATGGTTGTAATTAAAATAAATAAGCCAAAAACGCCCATCGTTAGCCCCTTAACCATAGATGCTTTGGCACGGTAACTTAATGCCATTGGCAAAACAATCAAACTTATTAAATAATTGGCACTATCGCCCAAGAAATCCAAGCTGTCCGACAACAGCGAAGTTGAACCCGATTTAATCCCCGTTACAATTTCCACAAAGAACATTGATAAATTTAATACCAAGACAATCCACAAGGCTTTTTTGTACTTGGGTGATTGGTGAATGGGCTGATTTGAACTGCAACAACTTTGGCACGCCATAACAAACTCCGAAAGATGATTGAAATTTGCTATAATATAAACTCCGTAGTTATTACAAGGTCAAGTGCAATGTCAAAAATTTTTAAAATTAAACAAGCCAGTGAGCAAACAGGCGTGCATTTGGAAACCATTCGTTATTATGAAAAACAAGGCTTAATCAAGCCAACTTTTCAAGCTAATGGCTACCGAGTTTTTGATGAAAATCAGCTAGAACAATTACGCTTTATTAAAACTTGTCGCAATATCGGTTTTTCTTTAAATGACATTCAGGTCTTATTGACATTTCAAACAACTCCCAATCATCAATGTGATGATGTTGATGAATTAACCCAAAAACATTTATCACATATCAACGAACAAATTAAGCAATTACAAGAAGTTAAATCATTTTTGGAACAAATTATTGGTTGTCAAAATAAAGAAATTGAAAATTGTCAAATCATTAAAAGTATTAAAGATAAAGGATAATGTTTTTCAGGCAGCCTGAAAGTTCATTTTTGCAAAATTTCCACACAAAAACACCGCTTGAATTGCTCCAAACGGTGTTTTAAACAAATATTTAAGGGGCTGTACTAGATAACTAGGGAAATCTAATTTCAGGTTAGAATAATCCCTATGAGAAGAAGTCGTTTAAGTCAGTACAAGCAAAACAAACTGATTGAACTGTTTATTGCAGGTGTTACTGCACGCACAGCAGCGCAATTAGTCGGTGTTAATAAAAACACTGCTGCCTATTATTTTCATCGTTTACGCTTACTGATTTTCCATAACAGCCTGCATCTGGAAATGTTTGATGGCGAAGTAGAGGTTGATGAAAGCTATTTTGGCGGACAGCGCAAAGGCAAATGCGGTCGCGGGGCAGCCGGCAAAGTGGCTGTATTCGGGCTTCTGAAGCGCAACGGCAAGGTTTACACCGTTGCTGTGCCCCAATACGCAAACTGCCACTTTATTGCCGATAATACGTGAGCAGGTAAAGCCTGACAGTATTGTTTATACTGATTGTTACAAAAGCTATGATGTACTTGATGTGAGTGAGTTTAGCCACTTTCGCATCAATCACAGCACACATTTTGCTGAACGACAAAATCATATTAACGGAATTGAGAACTTTTGGAATCAGGCAAAACGCCACTTACGGAAGTTTAACGGCATTCCCAAAGAGCATTTTGAACTGTATTTGAAGGAATGTGAATGGCGTTTTAACCACAGTGAAATAAAAGTTCAATTTTCCATTTTAAAACAATTAGTAAAGCAGAATTTATTCTAGTTATCTAGTACAGCCCCAAAAATAATAGTGGATGGTACGTTGGCATATCTCTACTACAAGCAGTAGGATTTTGAGAAAAATTTTCAAATGATAGAATTTTTTCAGATTACTTGACCTTAACCCTAGGTCAAGCTTTAACATTGCGCCATTCCATCTCAATAAAAATAAGGACATCTTATGAAATTACATAAATTCCCCCGCTCATTGTTGCTTTTAAGTTTAGGCATAACCACTTTTGCTCAAGCACAAACACTTTCTATGGAAGTGTGGAAAAGCCCGACTTGTGGTTGTTGTAATGAATGGATCAGCTATATGCAGAAAAATGGTTTTGAGGTTAAAGTCAACGAAACAGGCAATTATGATGCTCATAAGCGCTTTAACATTAAAGATGGGCATGCTTCTTGCCACACGGCCGTGATTGATGGCTATGTGATTGAAGGACATGTACCTGTTGAGGATATCAAACGTTTACTCGCAGAAAAACCCGATGCAATAGGCTTGTCTGCACCGGGAATGCCAATTGGTTCACCAGGTATGGACGGTGAAGCATACGGCGGACGCAAAGATCCTTATGATGTTGTTTTGATTAAGAAAAACGGTGAAAGTGAAGTATTTAAATTCTATAACCAATAGGGGGTGAAAGAATGAAACGTCGAGATTTTTTACGTTATGGAATTGGAATTAGCTTAGCCAGTAGCTCGCTTTATAGCCTTGCGAATATGATGAACCACGCACAACATGGCAATATGGCGATGATGCATTCAGTACCTACTGGCCTAATGCCAACTGAGGCAATGCCTTCAGGTTTATCGCTTAATGGGATATTGCCAAAACTTGCTAATCAATCGACTCAAGCTGGGCTATTCAAAGCCACTTTAAAAGCAGAGCCAATTAAAATTCGCCTCGCAGACAATAAAGAAACGGAATTTTGGGCTTATAACGGACAACTACCAGGGCCACAAATTGAAGTATTTGAAGGCGATACCGTAGAAATTGAATTTATCAATCACCTACCACAACCCTCAACAGTACATTGGCACGGCTTAGATGTACCAAATGAGGCGGATGGTAACCCGATGGATATGGTTGAACCGCAAGGGAAAAAAGTCTATCGCTTTACGCTACCTCAAGGCAGTGCTGGGACATATTGGTACCACCCTCATCCACATGACCATGTTTCCGAACAAGTCTATAAAGGCTTAGCAGGCACTTTCGTTGTTAAAGCGAAAAATGATCCCCTTGCACACCTTCCTGAACAACATTGGGTGATTTCCGATCTGCGTTTAAATACCGATGGCACCATTCCAGCAAACACAATGTTAGATTGGATGAACGGTCGTGAGGGTGAATTTGTGTTAATCAACGGTCAATATCAGCCCCAGATTCAAGTGAAAACGAATGAACGAATCCGTCTTTGGAATGCCACTAGCGCTCGTTATTTTCGTTTAAACATTCCAGGGGTGAAATGGATTGTGGTGGGTACCGAAGGTGGTTTACTTGAAAAACCTCGCTCGCCTGTTGATGAACTGCTACTTACACCAGCCGAACGCGTTGAAGTGATTATGGTGGGTGAAACGCAAGGAACAGTCAATTTACAAAGCGGTTATTATGATCGCCGTAAGATGATGGTGCAAGAACAGCCTAAAGATCTCACTTTAGCCACAATTCAGGTGAAATCAGAACCTGTTCAGTTACCTGAAAGCTTAAGATCCTTGCCTAACTGGGATGAACCAAAGCAGGTTCGCCAAATTCGCTTTAGTGAAAAAATGATGAACCATACAAATATGCCAATGATGAATCACGGTACACATCACGCTACTACAACACCAACGGACAACCCTATTCCACCAATGATGAATGGTATGTTCTTAATCAACGGTCAAACCTTTGATATGAACCGTATTGATTTTGTTGCCAAATTGAATGAAGTGGAACAGTGGGAAATTTTCAATGAAAGCCATATGGATCATCCGTTCCATTTGCACGGCACTCAATTTGAAGTGATTCAACATACATTAAACGGCAAAACCTTCAAGCCAGAAGGCAGGGCGTTAAAAGATGTAGTCAATTTGCGCCCTTATGAAAAAGTGATTATTCGCTTTAAGCAAGGACACACTGGGTTGAAAATGTACCATTGCCATATTTTGGAACATGAAAATCTCGGTATGATGGGGATGTTTAAAGTGGAATAGTGGTATCTAACTATAAAAATAGAGGGATTTTCGTGAAAATTTGTAAATTGCGAAAATCCCACTGCTTGTCATTATTTATTCCAACGATTTAACAACGCAACAAGTGAAAGCATCACAGGCACTTCAACCAATACACCGATAACAGTGGCTACATATGAACTTATTTAATAACCCATCTGGTAATTCACTTTCCGGTTATATAGATAATATTTTATGGTCTTGATGCTTTAATAAAAGTGAGTATTTTCTTCTCTTGGTTTTTTATGATTTATTTTTACAAAATTTAATTATTGATCTGCCCCCAAAAAGTTAGACTACGTTAATTCAAGGACTGAGTTCTGTATTGCACAGGGCTTAGCCCTTTTAGTCTCACTTGAATACGCTCGTGATTGTAATAATGAATATATTTTTGAATAGTCTGTTCGAGTTGCTCAAATGTTTCAAATCGTTTACCAAAATAACATTCCGTCTTCAATCGCCCGAAAAAGCTTTCCATCGCACTGTTATCCAAGCAATTTCCTTTTCTTGACATACTTTGCACGATGCCATTTTGTTTCAATATCGCCTGATAACCTGCCATCTGATATTGCCATCCTTGGTCGGAATGTAAAATAAGGCTTGCTCCTTGCGGGAGCTTTGCGACAGCTTGTTTCATCATTCGCATTATTTGCTCAAAGTTTGGGCTTCGGGCAAGGTCATAGGCGATAATTTCGCCATTAAATAAGTCCTTAATCGGCGAAAGATAAAGTTTGCCTTCCGCACATTTAAACTCGGTAATATCCGTGACGAGCTTTTCATTTAGAGCGTTTGTGTGAAAATCCTGTCGCAATAAATTCTCGGCAATTTTACCCACTTCGCCTTTGTAAGAACGATATTTTCTCTGCTTACATTTTCCTTTTAAATCAAGCTGTTGCATTATCGCTTGCACACGCTTATGGTTAATTGCACCGAACATTTTTCGCAATGCTAACGTAATGCGACGATAGCCATAATTGCCGTCATTTTTGCGATAAATCTCAACAATTTCCTGCCTAATTGCCACATTTTTATCAATTTTAAGCTGTAAATGATAAAAGAATGAACAGCGTTTTAAACCTGTCAAATAGAGTAATATTTCCAAGGAAAAATTTACCCTCAACATTTTCATGATGGCTACTTTTTCCGCATTTTTGCTTGGTTGAGTTCCCGCAACTTTTTTAGGTAAGCATTCTCCGCTTCCAGTTCCAAAATCCGATAACGCAAGCGTTCTTCTTCGGTTTTGGGTGGGGGAGGCATTTTCGGGTATTTCGGTTTCATTGCTGGTCGTCCTTTCGGCTTTGGAAATAAGCCGTTTATACCTTATTTTTCAAAGGCTTGCAACCACTGGCTAATCACCCCTGAATTAGCAATACCAAAATGCAGACAAGCACTTTCTGCAGAAAATTGCCCCTTTTTGACCGCTTGTATGACGGTTAATTTAAATTCTGGGGAATATTTTTGCCTCTTACCCAGTACGGCTAAACTATTGATTCCATTATAGTTATATTGCGAAATCCAACGACGTAGCGTGGAGGCTTTAAGCTGAAATTGCTGGCGAGTGAGTGAGCAATTTTTCCCGTTTTGGAGAAAAAATGCGATCACTTCTTGTTTGAAAGATTGGTTGTATTTCGTCATAAAAAATCTGCACCTTAATCAGTTGGTTTTTAGTCCAACTTTTGGGGTGCAGATCAGACGCTCACTTTGTCGCCGATTTGAAATTCGCCAGCGTCATCGCCCACCGCCACGACCACGCCTGCCCCTGCATAACCCAAAGTCGCAGGGAACACAGGGTCAATCACATACGCCCCTTCCCGATACATCATCTCGGCACGGTTTAGTCCCAAAGCGTGCATTTGGATTTGCACTTCGCCCGATTTTGGGCGGGGATTTGTACATCAACGATTTGCAGGACATCAGGCGAACCTG
Source organism: Gallibacterium genomosp. 2 (assembly GCF_000771895.1). Classification (NCBI taxonomy): domain Bacteria; kingdom Pseudomonadati; phylum Pseudomonadota; class Gammaproteobacteria; order Pasteurellales; family Pasteurellaceae; genus Gallibacterium; species Gallibacterium genomosp. 2. The sequence goes on along the minus strand of NZ_JPXY01000067.1, from coordinate 493 downwards.
TTTTTGTAAATTGGATTTGTTTGCTCATTGTTTTGACCTATATTAAAAATGGGCGTATTTTAGCGTTTTAAAATAACAATAAGAATGGCGAAAAATGGGAAGTTGGTTTTTAAAAATGGAAAGATTGGGCGTTTTAGTCCGTCTGAAAAAAATGCCGTCTTAAAAAAGCATCAAAGATGTAGGGTGCAACTTGTTGCACCATTTTCCTGATGAAATATTGGGTTGGTGCAATGACGCACACTGCGAAACTGTTTGAAAAACACAATGCCGTCTGAAAAAGTATTAAAGACCTTTTCAGACGGCATAAAAAACACCGCTTTATCAAAAGCGGTCAGACTGCTGACAAACCCATCTTTCCAAAATCATTTGATAAAAATGGGGTTGTTTTTTTACTTTGTCGCTTTTCTCTTGCTTTTCCTTTCAGATAATGGTGCCAGCGGTCATTTTCGCTGATTGTTTTACCCCTGCCTCAAACAAGTAAAATTGGCGCCAT
>NZ_JPXY01000066.1:0-10057 GCF_000771895.1 Gallibacterium genomosp. 2 | reverse complement strand
CTGAGCGGTTTCTGCTAATGAAGGCACAGCTTGTTCATTTTTAGCGATCACTTCAGCAGGCATAACTGGTTCTTCTACCGGCTGAGCAGTTTCTTCTAATGTTGGTGCAATAATAATAGGGATAATTTTATTATCTTGCTTAATGTAAGTTGAGGTTAAATAGTAATCGCTTTGATCATCAGCCCCTACACCGCCGTGAGATAAAACATATTGATAAAGCCCTGCTGTAACATCATTAGCTAATGTTAGATTACCAATATTAACTTTATTAGCATTCAGATCGATAATTTTAATCCCAAACTGGGTTTTTGCACCTAAAGAAGAATAACGTTTTTCAATTTGCAAATTACCATTAATGATACTATCACCGCTAACAGAGATTTTATCTGTTTGGCTATTATCATTACCTAAATCTGTTCCTAATGTGATTCGTGCATTTTGAGCAATTAAACCTTCATAGATTTCCAAAGTTTTTGGCTGCCAAGTGTCTGTAGTTTGCGATAAGTTAAGACTGGAATCGCTTAAATTTAACTGATAAACACTGGAATTTTTAGACATATTCCATTGGCTATTATTATCAATTGTGAAATAGGATTTTGCATTTTTCTCAGTATATATTCCGCCATTGATGACAGAATTATTGATTGAAGCTTCAAACACAGGCAAATTCTTAGTCGCATTTTTTGCTACTTTAATCGCATAGTGTTCTGCTGAAATTGTACTGCCTTTCATCATCAATCGAGATAAAAGATTACCTTCGTCATTAGTAAAAACACGAATTGCACTTGCACCTTCACTTTCTGTATTCAGTGTTGAATTGATGATTGTTGCGCTGCTATCCCATAAGTTCAAAACATTTGCACCGACACCATTGGTTTTTATTTGACTGTCTTGTAAGCGTAAAGTTGCTTTATTACCAACTGTTATTGCAGTCGTTTCCTTACCAAAGGTATTCAACTTGATTTTATTTAATTCAACTTCTGAACTTTGTCCGTTAACCATTACACCGAATGGAGCAACATAAGGGTTAGTACGGTAAATATCAATATGACCATTAGTAAGATAAATTTTACCACCTAGTTCTGCATTAATAATTCCACCTAAACGCCCTTGAGAGGTGATATTTGTATTAGTTAATTGGATTGTGCCACCATTACTGGCGAATAAAGCGCGACCGTCATTAAAAATATTGAGGTTTGATTTGTTAATATCATTACTATGCATATCAACATGGAAAACACCATCGCCTTCAGCAGAATGGTAAATATTATTAGCTGTGCTATTAAATGGTGTGGTGCTTACACGTCTTACTGTTAAATCGGTTGGATCTCCACTCTCAGATTCTAGTAACGACATAATATAATCTGCGATCATACGATGTGTTTTTGGTGAAGGATGAAATTGATCAGCAAAAACGAATTGGTAACCTTTCCCCCAAAGATAATTTTTATCTTTAACACCTTTTTGCCCGTCTATTGGTTCAAAAGCCGCAACACGCCCTTTTCCAGCTCCCCAACCAACTACTGCACTGGTAAAAGGATTTGCAGCAGAACCGGAAACATTATTAAAGCCAAATTCAGTATAGTGAGACATTACCTCATCTAGTAATAATTGGATATTTGGGCGGATGAAAGTAACATCAGGATGCTGAGCTTTTAAGTTTTCTATTACTTTATCAACACCTTGATTAAATGTATTTACCAAAGACGTTTCTGCTTTATATACACGCTCAAATTGTCTTTTCCATTGTTGCAATTCTTGAAAGGCGGCACTAGTTAATGGCTTACCTTGAGGGATGTTATAATGCTTACGCAAAACAAATTCAAAAGCATCGTAAATAACGTCTTTTGCTGGACGACCGTGATTATTTTGATCATCTAAAAAACGGATAACGTCATCTTTATTGATCCAACCGAAACCAAGAAATTTGCGCCCACCAAGCAATGATTTCCAACCGTCAAAGTAAATGCGCCCATCAGAAAGAAAATTGTTAGTAAAATTTGGGGTGTTCGCAATATTTGGTGCATTTGGCACAATTACAAACTTAGCCTTCCCATTGATCAATAATTTTTTTAATTGTGTTTCTACGGCTTCAATACTACCTTGAATTTTTTTGTTTTGGCTTTGGTCTGTTGAAATATTAGGATCACCTAAATTAATATCATCATCAGCTAAACGGAGATCATTGCCACCAATCCAAAAAATATATTTATAATCTTGATTTTGAGTATTGCGACGACTTCTTAGATAATTATTGATTTCATCGCTTAATTTTGGTGATAAAGACCCCTGCAATCCACCAAGATAATCATTAGCAACAGCTCCGCCTAATGCATAATTAGGTCCATCTTGATTTCTTTTGGTTAAAAAATTTCCATCGTGTCGAGGAGAATTATAGCCATAATAATTGGCTAGATATTCGTTATAGACATTTTCTTGGTTATAAGTAAAGCGAAGAATATTACCGTTATCGCTAAGGCTATCTCCAAAAATGATCAGTTTTTCTGGCATTCCTACACTATATGCATTAGTTGCTAATGCAAGAGAAACGCTTAATGCTAAAAAATGTTTTTTCATATAATTATACCCTAAAAAATTTTGTGGATTTTATACATTACTTGTATGAAAGTAAAATCAATAAATAAAATTTATTAGCTATTTTTTGTAAAAAATCTTTTGTTTTTGTGTGGTTATTTTATATTTTAAAAATTAATGTTTCTTATTTAATATTGGTGTTTTTTATGTAATTAATTAGATTTATTTTGTTTATATGCTCAATTTTTTTAGTGAATAATCTTTTTTATTGATTTATCTTTTTGACTTTGTAATGGACATTAAATAGGATATGTTTTTTATGAAGGAAAGAGTAAATGAAAAATAGGAATGAAATGAGAAGTGTTGCTATTGTAGGGTTAGGTTGGTTAGGATTTCCATTGGGGCGTTATTTACAAAGTTTAGGGTGGCTAGTAAAAGGTAGTAAAAGGACACACGAAGGCACAGAACATATGCGATTACAGCGTATTGAGTGTTATCAACTTGAGTTAACGCCAGCTATTAATGCGGATCCTGATGATTTTGAAGCTTTATTAGATGTTGGCAGTTTAGTTATCAATATTCCTCCTAGTGAATACTTTTTTGATCTTAATAATTATATTTTGAGTGTTGAAAATTTATTGACAGAGGCGCTTTTACATAATGTTCAGCATATTATTTTTATTAGTTCAACTTCTGTATATCCAATGATTTCTGGTGTGTTTGATGAGGATTATTTGCCGAAACCGACATCGGATGTGGGTAAAGCACTTTTGGAAATTGAACAACGGTTATGGGATTTGCAAGATATTGATGTAGATATTATTCGTTTTGCCGGTTTAGTCGGGGAAGATCGGCATCCGGTTTATCATTTCTCCGGAAAAGAAAATATTCAAGGTGCGAATCAGACTGTTAATTTAGTTCATTTAACTGATTGTATACGAGCAATTCAATTATTGTTAGAAACGCCAGCACATCACCGTCGTTATAATTTAGTTGCGCCGATTCATCCATTAAAACAGGATTTTTATACTACAATGGCGGAAAAATTATCATTGCCGTTGCCTCATTTTTTACCGGAAGAAGGAAAAGTGGAGAGAATTATTTTGGCGGATAAAATTTGTAGAGATTTAGATTTTGTTTATCAATATCCTGATCCAAAAATGATGTAATTGTTAAATATAATCTTAAAAAAGCGGAATTCAAGGAAAATGGCTGGGGTACTAGGATTCGAACCTAGGAATGCCGGAATCAGAATCCGGTGCCTTACCGCTTGGCGATACCCCAATCTAAAGGGGGGTTTATTAATAAAGATGGCTGGGGTACTAGGATTCGAACCTAGGGATGCCGAGATCAAAACCCGGTGCCTTACCGCTTGGCGATACCCCAACATAAAAGATGATCATTAATAAAAGATGGCTGGGGTACTAGGATTCGAACCTAGGGATGCCGAGATCAAAACCCGGTGCCTTACCGCTTGGCGATACCCCAACTTTATGAAAGTTGCAAAATGGTGCGGGACGAGGGACTTGAACCCACACACCTCACGGCGCCAGAACCTAAATCTGGTGCGTCTACCAATTTCGCCAGTCCCGCAATGGTGGCTATGACGGGATTCGAACCTGTGACCCCAACATTATGAGTGTTGTGCTCTAACCAACTGAGCTACATAGCCATTGCTTTTGCGGCGCTAATTATGCTGATATCTGTAAGTCTCGTCAACACATTTTTTTAGAAAAAAAGATTTTTCGGTCTGTTCGCATAGAGAATAGCCAATTTGTCGGTTTTTTATTAGAAATCGTCGAGCGGTTATCGCATTGATATACAATTAAAAGAGCTTTATGGAAGTAAGAGTGGGGCGGCTAAACACAAAATCATTGGATTAATTAATAAATTGAATAACGATAAAAAGAAAATTGCGATAAAATGATTATCGCAATTTTTTTGATAAAAGCATTAATTAAACTGCCAATTACCGTTAACCGCAGTACCAACGATTTCAAATTTATGGTTAAAAGCGGTTAAGTTGGCAATTTTTCCTTTTTCTAGACTACCGAGTTTATCATTAATATGGATAGCACGAGCCGGATAGAGTGTCGCCATACGAAGTGCTTCATCTAAAGGAATATCCACCTCATTGACACAGTTACGAATTGCTTCGATCATAGTAACGGCTGAACCGCCGATTGTACCGTTAGCGTCATAGCATTTGTGATCTCGAACATAAACGGTTTTGCCCACAAATTGGAATGATTCAATATCTGCACCAGCGGCAGCGGTAGCGTCAGTGACTAAACAAAGTTTGTCTTGTTTGCATTTTTTAGCAATACGCACATTGCCGAAATTTACGTGTAAACCATCAACAATAATGCCGGTATAGACATTTGTATTATCCAGTACAGCACCAACAACACCCATTTCTCGTCCGGATGACACAGGCGACATTGCATTATACAAATGAGTTGCAAAAGTTGCTCCTTGTTGGAAACGAGCATTCGCTTGTTGATAAGTGGCATTGGAATGCCCGATAGAAACGACAATATTGTTTCTAATAAATTCAGCAATATGATCTGCGGTAGGATTTTCCGCAGCAATCGTCATTTTTGTAATCACTTCAGCGTTATCACATAAAAAAGTGAGCATTTCATCCGAAATTTCACGGATAAATTCCTCGCGATGAACACCCTTTTTGGCTTTGCTTAAATAAGGCCCTTCTAGATGTAGCCCTAACGCCTGATTGCGATGTTTGGCAAGATATTCTTTCATTACCGCAACAGCGTGTTTCATTTCAGCATCAGGAGCGGTAATGAATGTTGGTAAAAAGCTGGTAGTGCCGGATTTTAAATTGGTTGCCTGCATAATTTCCAATGTTTCAACAGAACAATCATCATTGAACATTACACCACCGCAGCCATTAAGTTGCAGATCGATAAAACCGGCAGAAAGGTTAGTGCCTTGAAGATCGATAGTATCAAGAGCCGGATTAAGATCAGCGGTTTTAACAATATCTGCAATTTTATCGTCATTTACGATCAAAGCGTGATCATACAGAATCTCAGCCCCTGTATAGATAATACCATTAACTAACGCATATTTTTTCATTTTAACTCTCTTACACTATGAATTGCGTGTGATTCTAATTCTTTGAAATATTTCACAGTTTTAACTTTTAATTCTTGAGTTGCTGACTCATCGCAAACAAAAATTGCACGGCTGTGCATTTGCAATGCACTAATTGTCCATAGATGATTTACTGCACCTTCTACACCTGCTTGCAATGCTTGAGCTTTACGATAACCGGTAATTAACAACATTACCTCTTCCGCATCCATTAAAGTTCCAACCCCGATGGTTAAGGCATATTTTGGCACTTGATTGATGTCATTATTAAAGAATCGAGAGTTTGCAATTAAAGTATCTTCATTTAAAGTTTTAATCCGAGTCCGAGAGGAGAGTGATGAACCAGGTTCATTAAATGCGATATGTCCGTCTTCACCTACACCCCCCATAAACAGATGAATTTTACCATAAGATTTAATTTTATCTTCGTAACGTTGGCATTCCGCATCGTGATCATCAGTGTTACCGTTTAAAATATTGATATTTTCAAGCGGAATGTCAACGTGATTGAAGAAGTTATTAAACATAAAGGAGTGATAACTTTCAGGATGTTCTTTTGGCAAACCGACATATTCATCCATATTGAAAGTAACGACATTTTTGAAGCTTACTTCACCTTGTTGATAAAGCCTAACTAACTCTCTGTAAGTAGCGAGCGGTGTGCCGCCAGTTGGTAAGCCAAGAACAAATGGATGTTCTTTAGTGGGAGAAAAACGATTAATGCTGTCAACAATATGGCGCGCTGCCCATCTTGCTACCTGTTGTTCATTATGTAATGGAATAAGACGCATAGATTGCTCCTTGAATAATAAATAGACATTTTAAAATAAAACTTCATTATTTAAATAATCAAGATAATTTTACTTCAAAAAAGTGGATTGATCTAATTGAAAAAGAGTGTTTTTTGAGTAAAGTCACAGAAAAGACCAAAATGGAAAAGAAAATAAATATAAAAGGGAGTAGAGCTTAATTCTACTCATTAACCAAAAAATCAAGTAGAATAGCGTTATTTTTTTAGAAACTGACTGCACAAAGATTTTATTATGACAACACAATTTAACATTAAAACGTTTCAAGGGATGATTCTTGCACTTCAAGCATATTGGGCGGAACAAGGCTGCACTATTGTTCAGCCGTTTGATATGGAGGTAGGTGCAGGGACTTCTCATCCAATGACGGCACTGCGTGCATTAGGTCCTGAGCCAATGGCATTTGCTTATGTGCAACCTTCACGCCGCCCAACTGATGGTCGTTACGGCGAAAATCCAAACCGTTTGCAACATTATTATCAATTTCAAGTGGTGATCAAACCTTCTCCAGATAACATTCAAGAGCTTTATCTTGGTTCTCTTAAAATGCTTGGTTTTGATCCAACACAAAATGATATTCGTTTTGTTGAAGATAACTGGGAAAATCCAACGCTTGGTGCGTGGGGGCTTGGCTGGGAAGTTTGGTTAAACGGTATGGAAGTAACGCAATTTACCTATTTCCAACAAGTGGGCGGTTTGGAATGTCGTCCTGTAACCGGTGAAATTACCTACGGTTTGGAACGTTTAGCAATGTATATTCAAGGCGTGGATAGCGTGTATGATTTAGTGTGGTCAGATGGCCCACTCGGTAAAACCACCTACGGTGATGTTTTCCATCAAAATGAAGTAGAACAATCCACTTATAACTTTGAATATGCTGATATTGATTTCCTCTTCAAGGCTTTTGAACAATATGAAAAAGAAGCTCAAGAACTGTTGGCATTGGAAAAACCATTACCCTTACCGGCGTATGAACGTATTTTAAAAGCGGCACATAGTTTTAACTTGTTAGATGCCCGCAAAGCCATTTCTGTAACCGAACGTCAACGTTATATTTTGCGTATTAGAGCGTTAACTAAAGGTGTGGCGGAAGCTTATTATGCCAGTCGCGAAGCATTGGGATTCCCAGGATGTAACAAAAAATAAGGCAGGAACAATGAAAGAATTTCAATATCCTAAAGATATCTACACTGAACCAGATGTGGATGTGAATACTCTTGCTAATCTTGGGCCATTAACAGCAATGGCTGGTATATGGGAAGGAAAACGAGGATTAGATATTAATCCAAAAGCGGAAGGAGCGGTAAAAGATCCTTATATTGAACATATCGAGCTACAACCTATTGATCCACAAACTAACGGACCGCAGCTTTTTTATGGTTTGCGTTATCATATCCATATTGTGCAACCAAATGAAGTGGAAACATTTCACGATCAAGTTGGTTATTGGCTATGGGAACCGGCAACAGGAAATTTATTGTTAACCTTAAGTATTCCTCGCGGACAAACTTTAATTGCTACTGGTAATGCTAGTGTAGATGCCAAGAAATTTACATTAACCGCACAACGTGGTTCATTAACGAATGGTATTATTTCTAATCCATTTTTAGAACAATCTTTCCGTACAGAAAGTTATACTATTACTGTAACTATCAATAATGACGGTACGTGGTCATATGAGCAAGATACTGTGATGACAATTCCTAATTACGATGAGCCATTTCACCATCGAGATCGTAATCGTTTAACGAAGGTTGCTGAACCAACACCAAATCCATTAGCATTAGCAGAACAGAAAGAGTAACTATAATGGAGAAACCGATTTTATTTTTCGCAGAAAGCTGCCCCGATACCGCTCCTTTTGTAGCAGAGTTGAAGCGATTAAATGTGGATTATGAACGCGTAGAAGTTTTAACTTCATTAGCCAATTTTAAACAATTTCTGCGTTTGCGTGATAAGTCAGCGGTGTTTGATAATGCCAAAGCGAATGGCTATGCGGGAATTCCAGCACTGTTGTTGAATAGTGGTGAAGTAATTTTGGATTATAAGAAACTGGCAGAAGTGTTTACTCCATAAATAAAAGCGCGGTAAGTTTTGCAGAGGTTTTAGATGACGACAAAAAAGCCACTTGTGAGAAGCGAACAGCAATTAGTTGGTGAAATTAGCCAACTTATTCAAACAAGCAAACAACGTGTTGCGGTTACCGTTAATGCGGAACTTACCTTGCTTTATTGGCATATTGGACAGCGGATTAATCAGCATATTCTTAATAATGAACGGGCGGAATATGGCAAGGAAGTGATTAAGAATTTGTCTAAAAGCCTAACAGAGCAATTTGGGAAGGGCTGGGGACGTTCTCACCTTAATTATTGTGTGAAATTTGCGGAAACATTTAGTGATTTTGAGATTGTCCACGCACTGCGTGGAAAATTGAGTTGGACGCATTTTAAAGCATTAATTTATATTGATGATCCACTCAAACGAGATTTCTATGCCACAATGGCAGCCCAAGAGCGTTGGAGTACAAGAACATTAGAGGAGCGTATTGGCTCATTACTGTTTGAACGCACCGCAATCTCGAAAAAGCCTGATGAAACCATTAGCCAAGAATTAACGTTATTGCGAGAAAAGGGTGAATATAATCAATCAATGATCTTAAAAGATCCTTATATTTTGGATTTTTTAGAACTTAATGATCGTTATTTAGAAAAAGATCTTGAAGATGCAATTTTAAGAGAGGTTGAACAATTTCTTTTAGAATTAGGAGCGGGTTTCACTTTTATTGCTCGGCAGAAAAGAATTCAAATTGATAATGATGATTTTTATATTGATTTACTCTTCTACAACCGTAAATTAAAACGTTTAATCGCCATTGAATTAAAAACCGAAGCATTTAAACATTCACACAAAAGTCAAATGGAACTTTATTTGGCGTGGCTTGCGAAATATGAGCAAGAAGAAGGGGAAAATCCACCCTTAGGTATTATTTTATGTACTTCTAAAAAGCAAGAGCAAGTTGAATTATTAGATTTAAACCATTCAGATATTCATATCGCTGAATATATGACGGTGTTGCCGAGTAAAGAAATATTAGAGCAGCGATTGCATTTGGCGGTATCACGAGCGAAAGAACGGCTTGCTAAATAATATATTGTTAGCTAATAGAATATTTTTGAAATAGTAGATTTTAGTTAGAATGCAGCCTTACTCTAAGAATTTAAAGGAACTTTCACAGAAATTACGTTCAAATCAGACTGATGCTGAACGTAATTTATGGAAACGGATTAATCGAGATCAGTTATTAGGCTTTCGCTTTAATCGTCAAAAGCCGTTGCTGAATTATATCGTAGATTTTTATTGTGCAAAGGCAAAGCTGATTATCGAACTAGATGGTTCTCATCATTATGAGGCTGAGCATCAAGAAAAAGATCGATTAAGAGATGATGAGTTAAGATTTCTAGGTTTTACAGTGATGAGGTTTAGCAATGACGAGATTTATTATGAGATTGAGGATGTTGTAGAACAGATCTATTTATTTTTAGAACAAGTACAAATCTCTCTTAGTGGTGCTGAGGATTGACAAATCTCCCCTAACC
>NZ_JPXY01000065.1:0-12966 GCF_000771895.1 Gallibacterium genomosp. 2 | reverse complement strand
TACGTCAAGCGGAAAATCAACCTTTTCAGGCAAAAATTGAAAATATCGATTCGGAATTTTTCCCAGAAGCACAACGGAAAGGTATTAAAATTAAAGTGCATTATTCAGCGTTGAATTATAAAGATGCATTGGCATTATGCGGATCCGGTCGGATTATTAAACAGTACCCATTCATTCCCGGCATTGATTTGGTCGGCAGTGTTGCCGAAAGCAATGATCCGGCGTTTAAGGTGGGGGATTTAGTGTTGGTTACCGGCTTTGGTTATGGTGAATTGCAGTTCGGTGCGATGGCGGAGTATACCTATGTACAACCACAACATTTGTTGAAACTTCCGATAACGCTTACAGAATATAAAGCGATAGCATTAGGAACGGCAGGTTTTACTGCAATGTTGTGCGTGAATGCGTTAAAACAGGCTGAAATTACCCCTGATAAAGGGCAAATTATTGTGACTGGTGCAAGCGGCGGTGTCGGCTCAATTGCAGTCTATTTATTGCATAAATTAGGCTATTCGGTGATTGCCGTTTCAGGAAATACGGAGCGTTATCAACAACTTTTGGATTTCGGTGCAGAGAAAATTTATGATCGTTCCCATTTTGCACAGCCAAGTCGTCCATTAGAAAAACAACAATTTGCCGGTGTGATTGATACTGTTGGCGGTGATATTTTGGCAAATTTATTAAGTCGTGTTCAATATTACGGCTGTGTTGTTTGTTGCGGATTAGCTCAAAGTTATCAACTACAAACCACAGTAATGCCGTTTATATTGCGTAATGTGAGATTGCAAGGAGTGGAGTCAGTTTATTTTCCGCTCGAAAAACGTACTGCTGTTTGGCAACAATTAGCACAATTGATAGGTGACGATTATTTACAAGGATTTACGCGTGAAATCCCTTTAGCTGATGCCCCTGATTATGCTAAAAAGATGCTCGATCATCAGTTATACGGTAGAACGATTGTGAGAGTAAGTTAAGTACTGTCTCTTATAATAAGTCGGCTGCGGACAAGGATACTATCCGGTTTATAGGCTATTTGTTGATTGAATAATCGCCTTACAGTTCGCCCGGCTAAAATGCCCATTTCTTTATAAGGAATAACAACTGTTGTTAATTTTGGATAACAAACCTCACTAACTTCTAAACCGCCTATGCTGCTTATTGTTGTTTCATAAGGAATATTAATATGACGACGATGAGCTTCAAATAGTGCGCCACAAGCCATTTCATCAGATAAACAGATAAAAGCGTCTATTCGCCCCCAAAGTAAAAATGCCTCATTGAAAAGTTGTGCACCTGTTTTGAAAGAAGCGTGATTAGCACTGTGTAGAACAAGATGAGGATTAATAGCGTGTTGTAAACAAGCATTATGCCAACTTTTCATATATTGCTGGAAAATAGAAAGTTGCTGACTGGCGCAAAGTAAACCTATTTCTTGTTTTCCTTTTTGTAATAAATGCGAAACCAACAGATGAATGACTTGTGATATATCAACGCCTATGTTGATACCTAAACCGTCAGTTTTGTGTGCGCCAATGGATATGAGAGGCAAATTAAGACTTTTTAGTCGTTGTGCTTGATTGGCATCATATTCCATATTTAATAAAACAATAATTTCAGGGGAATATTGAATTGCTTCGTTGATCCAATCTTTGTCTTTTTCAGTAAGAAGAAACAGAAGTTGTACATTAGCGGTTTGTAATTCCCTCTGTAGCCCTTCTAGAATAAGTGTATTCTCAGTGGCAATTAATGATGTTGTAACAATTACGATATTATTGGAGTTGACACTTGCCAAATTTCTTGCTGCTACATTCGGAATGTAACCCATTTCCTGAATAGTCTGTTGAATTTTATCTCTTAACTCTTCAGAAACTAAATCTGGTTTATGAATTGCTCGGGAAACCGTCATTGCACCAACTCCCACTTTTTTGGCGATATCAGCTAAAGTTACTTTCCCTGTACTGCGGCGAGATTTATTACTTTTTTGTTCAGTCATAATGAGTGAAATAGAGTCAAAATAATAGGGCTAAGTATACCATTCTCTTCCTTCGAAAAAATAAAATGTTAGCGCTATCACAAAATTGAAATTTGGTGATTGATAGAAAATTAAAGCTCCTCTAGACTGCAATTATGAACAAGATTTAAGGAGGCACTATGTTAGAACAATTTTTACCAAAAAAGCATTTGCAACGCATAGAAAAGGTGACTTCGTGGCAAGAAGCAGTGAAATTGTGTGCTACACCATTGCTTAGCGAGAAGATTATTGAGCCGCGTTATCTCGATAATATTTTCCGTTTATATGAGGAACTCGGTGCTTATTTTGTGATTGCTCCGCAGATTGCCATGCCTCACGCCAGACCAGAAGATGGGGCAATTGAAACAGGATTATCGTTATTAGTCGTTTCTTCCGGCGTGAATTTCGGTTCGGATGAAAACGATCCAGTACATTTAATTGTGATGTTGGCAGCAATAGATAGTACAGCTCATCTTTCTGTACTTTCAGAATTAGCAGAATTATTAGGCGACGATGATAAGGTAAAACAAATTATCAATGCCAAAACAATAGATGAAATTTTTTCTCTTATTCAATAGTAACAGTTCGGAGGTTTATGATGAAAATTATGGCAGTTTGTGGTTCTGGATTAGGCAGCAGCTTTATGATGGAAATGAACATCAAGAAAGTGTTGAAAAAAATGGGAATTGAGGCGGAAGTTGAACATACCGATCTCGCTTCTGTCAGTCCGAATGATGCAGATGTTTTTGTAATGGCAAAAGACATTGCAGCAAGTAGCGGTATTGCAGAAGATAAATTAATTGTCGTGACCAATATTGTAAGTTTGGCGGAGTATGAACAAAAACTTACAGCCTATTTTCAAAAAAATTAATGTTAGAAGGAGTTTATTATGAACGCTTTCCTTTTCTTTATTTTAGATATTTTAAAAGTACCGGCGGTGTTAGTTGGACTTATTGCCTTGGTCGGTTTAGTTGCGCAAAAGAAAGCATTACCGGACATTATTAAAGGTACGATTAAAACTATTTTAGGTTTTATTGTGCTAGGTGGTGGTGCCGGTGTTTTATTAGGATCATTAACTCCGCTAGGTGATATGTTCCAACACGCTTTTAATGTGCAAGGTATTATTCCGAATAATGAAGCAATTGTTTCATTAGCATTACAAAAATATGGCACAGCAACAGCATTAATTATGGCATTTGGTATGGTTGCCAATATTATTATTGCGCGTTTTACTCGTTTGAAATTTATCTTTTTAACGGGTCACCATACTTTCTATATGGCTTGTATGATTGGTATTATTTTAACTGTTGCCGGGTTTGAGGGCGTTCAGCTTATTTTTGTAGGTGCATTGTCTTTAGGGTTGGTAATGGCATTTTTCCCTTATATTGCACACCGTTATATGAAGCATATTACCGGCAGTGATGACGTGGGTTTTGGTCATTTCGGTACAGTGGGATATGTTTTGGCTGGTGCTATTGGTGAATGGACAGGCAAAGGCTCAAAGTCTACTGAAGAGATGAATTTACCGAAAAATTTAAGTTTCTTACGTGATAGTTCCATCTCCATTTCTCTTACAATGATGGTGATATATTTCATCTTAGCGATTGCTAGTGGCCCAGAGTTTATTGAAACAAAATTCAGTGCAGGACAAAATTATTTAGTTTATGCGCTTATTCAAGCGGTAACTTTCGCAGCAGGTGTATTCATCATTTTGCAAGGTGTTCGTTTAATTCTGGCAGAAATTGTGCCGGCATTTACCGGCTTCTCTGAAAAATTAGTGCCGAATGCAAAACCCGCTTTAGATTGTCCGATTGTTTTCCCATATGCACCAAATGCGGTATTGATTGGCTTTTTATCTAGTTTTGTTGGTGGTTTAGTTGGGTTGTTTATTTTAGGTCAGCTTAGCTGGGTTCTTATTTTACCTGGTGTGGTTCCTCACTTCTTCTGTGGTGCGACAGCTGGTGTATTCGGTAATGCAATGGGTGGAAGAAGAGGTGCAATTCTAGGTGCATTTGCACACGGTATATTAATTACATTCTTACCTGTATTCCTATTACCAGTATTAGGAAGTTTAGGTTTCTCAAATACGACTTTCTCCGATGCGGACTTTGGTGTCATTGGGATTATCTTAGGAAATATGGCTAATTATTGGGATAAAAACATTATCACTGTAGTGATTGTCGGATTATTTGCTGTATTAGTGGCATATAACTATCTAAAAAAAGAGAAAATTAATCATTAAGGAGACGAGAATGGAAACTGATTTAACCCGATTTGCGAATCAGATCCGAATCGAAACCTTAAAAATGTTGATGAATTTAGGATTTGGTCATTTCGGCGGTAGTTTGTCTGTGGTAGAGGCTCTTGCTGCATTATATGGAAAGGTGATGAAAATTGATCCGAAAAATCCAAATTGGAATGAGCGAGATTATTTTGTGTTATCAAAAGGACACGCAGGCCCTGCTTTATATAGTACATTAGCATTAAAGGGATATTTCCCATTAGAGCAATTAAAAACACTCAATCGAAATGGCACATTGTTACCTAGTCATCCGGATCGTTTGAAAACACTTGGTGTTGATGTGACAACCGGTTCTTTGGGACAAGGTTTATCAATTGCTAGCGGAATTGCTTTTTCTCATCAATTAAGAAATTTGCCGAACAGAACATTTTGTATAGTGGGGGACGGTGAATTAAATGAAGGGCAATGTTGGGAAGCGTTTCAATTTATTGCTCATCATCGTTTAACTAATCTCACTGTGATGGTGGATTACAACAAAATGCAGTTGGATGGAGCTTTAACAGAGATCATAGCTCCTTTTAATTTGCAGGAGAAATTTACTGCGTTTGGTTTTAATTGCCTTGCCGTTGATGGAGCTGATGTACAAATGTTGGCTCGAATTTTATCTGAACCAGCACAAGACAAACCGAAAGTTATCATTCTAAACACGAAGAAAGGACAAGGCGTGCCTTATTTGGAAGGTTTGCAAAATAGTCATCATTTAAGACTAAATGATGAAATGAAGGCACAGATTGAAAAGGCCATTGCAGAGTTGGAGGTTAAGAATGCGTAATTTAGAGAAAGATACTCTGGAAATGAGAGCAGTTTATGCCTCTACTATGGCTGAATTGATCCAAGAAAATCCTTTAATCATTGATTTAGAAGCAGATTTAATGAGCTCTATGTCTATGGATAAAGTACAGAAGTTGTATCCGAAACATGTGATTAATTGTGGCATTATGGAGGCGCATAGTATCGGTTTAGCAGCAGGAATGTCGATAGCCGGACATATCCCGTTTTTTCATACTTTTACCGCTTTTGCTAGCCGTAGATGCTTGGATCAACTGTTTATGTCAGTGGATTACCAACAAAATAATGTAAAAGTGATTGCTTCCGATGCTGGTATTACTTCAGCACATAATGGCGGTACGCATATGTCATTCGAAGATATGGGTATTGTTAGGGGATTAGCTTCTACTGTTGTAATGGAAATGACGGATGCAGCAATGATGGAAAGTATTGTGCGTCAATTGGCTTCGTTAAAAGGATTTTATTGGGTAAGAACCATTCGTAAGCAGGCAACTAAAATTTATTCTGACAACGAGGAATTTGTTATTGGTAAAGCAAAAGTTTTGCAACAAGGAAAGGATGTGACATTAATTGCTAATGGCATTATGGTTGCAGAAGCGTTAAGAGCGGCGGATATTTTAGCTGAACAGCATCAAATTTCCGCAGCCGTAATTGATATGTTCACCTTAAAACCGATAGATACAGAAACGATAGTGAAATTTGCCCAAAAAACAGGAAAAGTGGTGACCTGTGAAAATCATAGTATTGAAAACGGTTTAGGCTCGGCAGTTGCCGAAGTGCTAGTTGAATATTGTCCTGTGCCAATGAGGAGAGTAGGGATAAAACAGCGTTATGGGCAAGTGGGAACGGTCGATTTTTTGCAAAAAGAGTACCAACTCACTGCGGAGGATATTGTTAAACAAGCATTATCAATGTTTTAATTAAAAAGAAAACGTTTATAAGTGGCTTAACTATTTGTTCTGTAAGAAAAATTAAGCCACTTTACTATTCCTAAATTAAATCCTTTTCATTTAACACACCTAAAGCCAATAAGCCTTTGAGAACGCCATCGTGTTCAATATCTTCGGTGACATAATCGGCAATTTTTTTCAGTTCGGGGTGGGCATTGCCCATCGCGACACCTGTGCCAACGTGGGTTATCATTTCAATGTCATTTAAGCCATCACCGAACGCCATAACATTATCAATCGTAAGGCCGAAATGGTTGACGACGGCATCGATACCGCTCGCTTTGGAGCCGCTTGCAACAAGGCAATCTACAGAATAATCGTGCCAGCGGACAGTTTTAAATTGTTCACCTAAAATGCCTGAGTCGGCGATAAATTGGTCTTGTGATTCAGGATAGAAAAGTAAAAGTTGATAAATGTCGTGCGTTTTATAGTAGTCTTTGTCGATAAAATATCGGGTAGTAATAGGATCAAGTGCCTCTTTTAATTGTGGCGTAATGTTAGAAACTGCAATGGCTTCATTGCTGACAAAAGCATAATCTATTTGGTGTGTATGTAAAAAATGGATAATTCTTTCAATCTCTGTTGTAGCAATAGGATATTTGCTAATGACTTGATTTTTATAACTATTATATTGGCCGTTAATGGTTACAAATAATTCGATACCTTCTTGCTTAATTAATTGATCAATTTTTTCCGGAAATGCGCATCTTGCTCGTCCGGTGGCGATAGCCGGGATAATGCCTTTATGTTTTAAACTGCGGATAACGCTTGGTACGCTGGCAGGCAGAATAGCTTTATTTTTTACGTAAAGTGTTTCGTCAATATCGAAAAAGATAATTTTAATGTCTGGTTTTGTCATAACTTGCCTTGGAATAATGAAAAGAGTGTTAATTTTAGCAGTTTTTCTTTATTTCTCGATCCTCTTCACAAAAATTATCACTATCTCATTCATAGTTAAGGATTTTGATTAAGATAATGGAATGAAGCGAAATAATATTTTTGACTTTTGTTGCATTCAGTGTGGAAGACGCTTGCAGATTGCGACGCACGGACTTTGTTCATTTTGTTATAAAGAGATTAAGAAATTTCATTATTGTGGTTGTTGTGGTACAAAATTACCAGAGAATCGGCAACGTTGTGGTATTTGTTTATTAACACCGCCGTTATGGCAAAAAATAGTATTTGTTTCGGCGTTTGAAGAACCGTTGAAATCGCTTATTTATCGTTTTAAATTTCGGCAAGATTATTGGTTGGATCGAAGTTTAGCAAGATTGCTGTTATTGTCTGTTAGAGAAGCGAGACGAACACATCAATTAGAATTGCCGGAGTTGTTAATTCCGGTGCCGTTACATCATAAAAGACAGTGGGGACGCGGTTATAATCAATCTTCATTGTTAGCTCGATATTTAAGTCGCTGGTTGAATATTCCCTATTTAGAGAATGCTATTATTCGTCAACGTGCTACCTCGACACAGCGAGGCAAAAATAGCTGGCAAAGAGAGCAAAATATGCAACAGGCATTTGTTTTAAAACGTAATTTTTACGGACGGGTAAAACGGATTGCTTTGATTGATGATGTAATCACTACAGGGGCGACAATGGATGCAATTTGTCGCTGCTTAATACAACAGGGAATAGAAGAAATTCAAGTATGGGCATTATGTAGAACACAAAAATGATTTTCTCTTTTGGTTTAATTGAGCATAGGGAGTAGAAAAAAATTTGGATTAAGCGTATTATTCCTGACTATATCAGTCAAGTATTAACAAAAGGGATAAATAAATTATGCAGCAAATTTTGATTTCCGATGCAGCACAGGCACATTTTCGTAAATTGCTTGATCAACAGGAAGAGGGAACAAATATCCGTATTTTTGTCGTTAATCCGGGTACACCGAATGCGGAATGCGGGGTGTCTTATTGTCCGAAATCAGCAGTTGAAGCAACAGACCATGAAATGAAATATGAAACATTTTCAGCGTTTGTTGATGAGTTAAGTTTGCCGTTTTTGGAGGATGCGGAAATTGATTTTGTGACTGATGAAATGGGGTCACAATTAACTTTAAAAGCACCGAATGCCAAAATGCGTAAAGTAGCGGATGATGCGCCATTAATTGAACGTGTTGAATATGTCATTCAAACACAAATTAATCCGCAGTTGGCAAATCACGGTGGACGTATTACTTTGATTGAAATTACTGATAAAGGCGAAGCAATTCTTCAATTCGGTGGCGGTTGTAATGGATGTTCAATGGTTGATGTTACATTGAAAGATGGTGTGGAAAAACAGTTATTGGCACAATTTGAAGGTGAACTGACAGGTGTAAAAGATGTTACAGAACACCAACGTGGTGAACATTCTTATTATTAAAATGTTAAGTTAAGGGCAGGACTATTCCTGCCATATTTTTGATATATTGTTGACAAATTCCTTTCTTGTAGCAGTTTTTGCTAGTTTCTTGTAAAATCTTGCGGTTTATTTGATTAATCAACTATTTTATTAAAATTATCCATTTATGAAGAATATCCGTAATTTCTCAATTATTGCTCATATCGATCACGGCAAGTCCACTCTATCAGATCGTCTTATTCAAATTTGTGGTGGTTTAAGTGACCGTGAAATGGAAGCTCAAGTATTAGATTCAATGGATTTAGAGCGTGAGCGTGGCATTACTATTAAGGCACAAAGCGTTACCTTAAATTATACAGCGAAAAATGGTGAAATTTATCAGTTAAATTTTATTGATACTCCCGGGCATGTGGACTTTTCTTATGAAGTTTCCCGTTCGTTGGCAGCTTGTGAAGGAGCTTTATTAGTGGTTGATGCTGGACAAGGCGTTGAGGCTCAAACTTTGGCGAATTGTTATACAGCAATTGAGATGGATCTTGAGGTAGTGCCGATCTTGAATAAGATTGATTTGCCGGCAGCCGATCCGGAAAGAGTGGCGGAAGAGATTGAGGATATTGTCGGGATTGATGCAATTGATGCAGTTCGTTGTTCGGCGAAAACTGGCGTCGGAGTTGAGGATGTATTGGAAGAAATTGTTAAACGTATTCCAGCACCACAAGGTGATCCTGAAGCGCCGTTACAAGCGTTAATTATTGATTCGTGGTTTGATAATTATTTAGGTGTGGTTTCTTTAGTTCGTATAAAAAATGGAACCTTAAAGAAAGGTGATAAGATTAAAGTAATGAGCACCGGTCAAAGTTATGGTGTTGATAGATTAGGTATTTTTACACCTAAACAGGTTGATAAGAATGAATTATCGTGTGGTGAGGTTGGCTGGGTTGTTTGTGGTATTAAAGATATTCTTGGCGCACCGGTAGGAGATACTTTGACATTACAATTTAATCCTGCATTAAAACCATTACCGGGGTTTAAAAAAGTAAAACCGCAAGTATATGCAGGCTTATTTCCTGTTAGTTCCGATGATTATGAAGCATTCCGAGATGCATTAGGAAAATTAAGTTTAAATGATGCATCGCTATTTTATGAACCGGAAAATTCTAGTGCGCTTGGCTTCGGTTTTCGTTGTGGCTTCTTGGGTTTATTACATATGGAAATTATCCAAGAACGTTTGGAGCGAGAATATGATCTAGATTTAATTACTACTGCACCGACAGTAATATACGAAGTGGCGATGACAAACGGAGAAGTATTATATGTCGATAGTCCGGCAAAATTGCCACCAATTAATAATATTGCTGAAATCAGAGAGCCTATTGCTGAATGTAATATGTTACTGCCACAGGAATATCTTGGTAATGTAATTACTCTGTGTGTTGAGAAACGTGGTGTACAGACGCATATGGTATATCACGGTAATCAAGTGGCATTGACATATGAAATGCCAATGGGTGAGGTGGTGTTGGATTTCTTTGACCGTTTGAAATCAACTTCGCGTGGCTATGCGTCTTTGGATTATTCATTTAAACGTTTCCAAGCGGCAGATATGGTGCGAGTAGATATAATGATTAATGGGGAGCGTGTAGACGCTTTAGCCTTGATTGTTCATAAAGATAATGCGCCTTATCGTGGTCGAGAGTTGGTGGAAAAAATGAAAGAGCTTATTCCTCGCCAACAATTTGATATTGCAATTCAGGCAGCCATTGGCAACCATATTATCGCGCGCTCAACGGTTAAACAGTTACGGAAAAACGTGTTGGCAAAATGTTATGGTGGGGATGTCAGCCGTAAGAAGAAACTGTTACAGAAACAAAAAGAGGGTAAAAAACGGATGAAATCACTTGGTAATGTTGAAGTCCCTCAAGAGGCGTTTTTGGCGATTCTACACGTTGGAAAAGATAAATAAGGAGCAAGTATGTCAAACTTTTTCTTGCCTATTTTGTTAGTCGTTGGATTTATCCTGTGGAAAGTATTGGATTATTTTCAACTGCCGAACACATTCACCATTTTGTTGATTGTGTTCTCGGTGTTATCAGGTATTTTCTGGTGTCATCAACGTTTTGTGTTGAAGCCGAAACGTCAACGTCAAATTGCCAGAGCGGAACAACGTAGCGGTAAACAGCTAACTGATGAAGAAAAAGCGAGAATTGAGCCAATTTCAGAAGGTGCGGAATTTATTGCTTCATTATTTCCGGTGTTGGCAGTAGTATTAATTGTGCGTTCTTTTTTATATGAACCGTTCCAAATTCCTTCGGGCTCAATGGAGCCGACTTTAAGAGTCGGGGATTTTTTATTGGTTAATAAATATGAGTACGGCATTAAAGATCCGGTTTTTCAAGAGAAATGGGTTGCGCTAGGTGAGCCGAAACGTGGAGATGTCATTGTTTTTAAAGCACCAATGCAGCCGAATGTGGATTATATTAAACGTGTTATCGGATTACCGGGTGATCATATTAAATACGATCAGCAGAATGGTGTTTTAACGGTAACAGCGGCTTGTGGGCAGGATCTTTGCGAAAGCCAAACTTATCAGTATGAAGGGGTTGAGCCTAATCCGGAATTCGTATATCACGGTAATGCTCAAATTGAACGAACTGAAATAGGTGCAGTAACGCATCAAATTTTACTGAATCCGGATCGTTTTAATTATGACCCTTATTATTTTAAACAGGATGGAAATGCGGTCGGTGAATGGACTGTGCCGAAAGGTGAGTATTTTGTGATGGGCGATAATCGAGATAATAGCAATGATAGCCGTTTTTGGGGATTTGTGCCGGAAAAAAATATTGTTGGTAAAGCTACTGTAATTTGGTTAAGTTTAGATAAAAAAGAAGGTGAGTGGCCGAGAGGTATTCGGACTGAGCGTTTCTTTAAACAAATTAAATAGTTATGAATAATCAACATTTAGATAGATTACAAAATAAATTGAATTATCAATTTAAAAAAATGGTGTTATTGCAACAAGCTTTAACCCATCGTAGTGCAGCAAGTGAACATAATGAACGTTTAGAATTTTTAGGTGATTCGATCTTAAACTTTGCGATTGGTGAGGCGTTATATCATCAATTTCCTAAATCTGCTGAAGGGGATTTAAGTCGTATGCGTGCTACTCTAGTTAGAGAACAGACTTTAGCTCAAATTGCAGTAGAGTTTGATTTGGGTGAATATTTGAAATTAGGACCGGGTGAATTAAAAAGTGGTGGTTATCGCAGAAGCTCAATCCTTTCTGATTGTGTGGAAGCGATTATTGGTGCGATTTATTTAGACAGTAATTTTGAGAAAGTGAAAGATACTGTTTTAAAATGGTATCAACAACGCTTAGCAGAAATTAAGCCTGGCGATAATCAAAAAGATCCGAAAACACGTTTACAGGAATATCTACAGGGTATTCGTCAACCTCTGCCAACTTATAAAGTGGTGGAAATTAAAGGTGAAGCGCATAATCAAACTTTTAAAGTGACCTGTAAGATCCCACAATCTGAAACTTTATTTGAAGGCGTCGGCAGTAGTCGTCGTAAAGCAGAACAAGCTGTGGCAGAGAAAATTTTGTCTGCATTGAAAATAAAATAAATGAGAGCATAATGACAGTAGATCATCAAACAGATAATCAACAAGAAACCTATTGTGGTTTTATCGCTATTGTTGGGCGGCCGAATGTCGGTAAATCAACACTATTAAATAAAATTTTAGGGCAAAAAATATCCATTACTTCAAGAAAAGCTCAAACTACACGCCATCGTATTGTTGGAATTGATACGGATGGTGCGTATCAAGCGGTATATGTTGATACTCCGGGACTTCATATTGAAGAGAAACGTGCGATTAACCGTTTGATGAATCGTGCGGCGAGTAGTGCAATTGGAGATGTAGATTTAATCATTTTTGTTGTTGATGGCACCCATTGGACTGATGATGATGAAATGGTGTTGACAAAATTACGCAGTGCGAAAGCGCCGGTAGTGTTGGCCATCAATAAAATTGATAATGTGAAAAATAAAGATGAATTGTTGCCTTTCATTCAGCAATTGACAGAAAAGTTTTCATTTAAAGAGGTTGTGCCTATTTCGGCACAGCGAGGCAATAATGTGCATCAATTAAAAGCGATTGTGCGTCAATTTTTACACAAAGGCGTTCACCATTTTCCTGAGGAGTATGTTACCGACCGTTCTCAACGTTTTATGGCATCAGAAATCATTCGTGAGAAGTTAATGCGTTTTATGGGAGAAGAGTTGCCTTATTCCGTTACAGTAGAAATTGAGCAGTTTAAAATTAATGAACGTGGCACTTATGAAATTAATGGATTAATTTTAGTTGAGCGTGATGGACAGAAAAAAATGGTGATTGGTCATCAGGGTCAAAAATTAAAAACGATTGGAACGGAAGCTCGACAGGATATGCAACGATTATTCGATGCGAAAGTGCATTTGGAACTTTGGGTCAAAGTGAAAAGTGGTTGGGCTGATGATGAACGGGCGTTAAGAAGTCTAGGCTATATGGATGACTAAAAA
>NZ_JPXY01000064.1:0-1023 GCF_000771895.1 Gallibacterium genomosp. 2 | reverse complement strand
CTGACCCCGAAAAGTTAGACTGTTATTTTAAGGACTGAATTCTGTATTGAACAGGGCTCAGTCCATTTAATTTTAATTGTATTCTTTCCTCATTGTAATAACGAACATATTCTTTGATAACAGATTCAAGTTCTTCAATGTTTTCGAAAGTTTTGCCATAAAAACATTCCACTTTCATCCGACCAAAGAAACTCTCCATCGCGGCATTATCTAAACAATTGCCTTTCCTTGACATACTCTGCACAATATTGTGCTCAGCTAATAACTGTTGATAACTTGCCATTTGATACTGAATACCTTGGTCTGAATGTAATATCGGTGAGTCCCCCTCAGCTAACCGAGCAATTGCTTGTAACACCATCTGTTTTACTAATCTACCATCTGGATGACGACTACATTGATAAGCAATCAATTCATTGTTATAGCAATCCAATATCGGGGAAAAATAGAGTTTATCGCCCTTCACCTTAAACTCAGTAATATCGGTCAACCATTTCTGGTGCGGAACGGTGGCGTGGAAGTCTCGTTGTAAGTGATTCGGGGCGATGTTACCCACTTCCCCACGATAAGAATAATATTTACGTTGTCTTTTCCCTTTTACCTGCAATCCCATCACTTGGATTAATCGTTGCACCCGTTTATGGTTGCTCCCCTCGCCTAATTGTTTGGTGACTCGGCGATAGCCATAATGTGGATTCTGTTGTTTGATAGCAAGAATTTGGGCACATAAGGAAGCGTTGTCATCCCTTGTCTTATCTTTACCATGTAAATGATAAAAGAAAGTACTTCTAGCTAAGTTGGCATACCGTAACAGTAAGTCTAACGGATAGTCTGCTCTTAATTCTTGGACGGCGTTGGCTTTTTCCTCATTTTTTCTCGGTCTAATTGCTGACACTTTTTTAGGTAAGCATTCTCCGTTTCTAATTCTAGAATTCTTAAGCGTAAGCGTTCTTCTTCTGTTTTCGGTGGCGGTGGCATTTTGGCATAGCGTGTTTTTTTCATCGCAGGTCGTCCTTTGGGTTT
>NZ_JPXY01000063.1:0-22051 GCF_000771895.1 Gallibacterium genomosp. 2 | reverse complement strand
CATAATGGCTTAACAAAATAGCATAAGATTATGTTTATAAAGGATTTTTTAAATAAAAAGAGTTGCTAATATTTTGAAAAATAAATATTAGCAACAAAATTGTCCACATGGCATAGTTTTTGATAGATCAGCAACAATTTTGTCTACTATGCCAGTTTCTTCATAAATAGGATTGGTATAGATGTATTCTAAGTGATAAAATTTTGTTCAATAATGCATAAAACATTTTTGAGGGAGAAACTTACCGTGCATAATTGCTTGGCAAACTCCTCGTAAAATTATGTTTATATTTTTTAAGTAAGAAGAGTGGAGAAAACCAATACGCTTATTCATTGTAATTAGCATACTATTTATTTTATATAAAGAGAATTAATTAGATTGAGTAAAAATAGTAGGTTTTAATTCTTCTGCTAATTGTTTTAATGCAGTTAATAATTGATCTACTACAGCTTGGTCTTGTGCTTCATACTCCAATAAACTTGCTGCCAGTCCAAATTTTGCTGTTCCAAATTTATTAGGTAAAGCAATACCATAGCAATACATCCCTTTTCTTAATTGCCCATTATCTATGGCATATCCTTGTTTTCTTATTTGGCTCATTTCTTGTTGAATTTGTTCAATACTGGTTACACCTGTATCAGTAAAAGGTGCGGGTAAATTTTCTAATAAGGGTGCTAATTGTGCATCAGTAAATGTACTTAAAATTGCCTTTCCGGTCGCTGTGAATATTGCCGGGAAATGCATCCCTATTTTGAAAGTAATCCCCAAAGGTAAAGAGCTATTTTTACAAGCAAGATAGATAACTTGATCTTGATTAAGAGTGGAGAGCGTTAATGTATAGGGTTCCAATTCAGGAAATTGTTTAATGGCTTGATAAAATTTACTGATCATATCCTGTTCTGCAACAAGGGCGTTTGCCCATTGAAGAATTTTGGTTCCTAACATAAATTGCTGATTTTCATTTTTTTGTACAACGCCATTATCCAACATTGTATGGAGAAGATTGTGTACGGAACTTCTTGGTAAATTTAATAATTTACTCACTTCCGCAGCGGAGATCGGCTGTGTTTGTTCACTTAAAAAATTCAAAATTTGAATTGCTTTTTGTAGTGCCGGAACAAGGCTATTTTTATTTTCTTTTTCCATTTTATTAACAAACTGTTGACTTTTTTTACGAGTTGTCGTTATTATCATATTCAAAATATGAAATAATTGTTCAGTATTATGAATAATTATCATATAAAAGGGCAAAAAAAGCAAATTTATTCTAATAGACAGACAGGCGTGTTGAAATGAACGACTTAATTACTCGAATGAGAGATGCAATTCCAAATGGTGCCAGCGTAATGTGCGATTGGTTTGTAGATTCTGCATCCAATGCAATTATCAAAACAACAGATGGAAGAGAAATGATTGATTTCTATGGTGGTATCGGTGTATTAAATATCGGTCACTGTCATCCAAAAGTTATGGCTGCAGTACGTGCACAATTAGATCATTTTTCACACACTTCATTCCAAATCGTTCCTTATACTAGCTATATTGAACTTGCAGAACGCATTAATGCGTTAGTTCCCATTGATGGAAAAGTGAAAAGCCAGTTATTCTCTACTGGTGCGGAAGCCGTTGAAAATGCAGTGAAAGTAGCAAGAGCCTACACAAAACGTAATGGTGTTATTGCTTTTGGTGGCGCATTCCACGGTCGTACTTTATTAACATTGGCTTTAACCGGTAAAGTTAATCCATATCAAGCAGATTTTGGTGCTATGCCTGCCGGTATTTATCACGCACTTTATCCATCAACAACACAAAATATTAGTGTTGATGATGCGATTAAAAGTATTAAACGTATTTTTAAAAGTGATATTGCACCGACAGATGTAGCTGCAATTATTCTTGAACCAGTTCAAGGCGAAGGTGGTTTCAATGTATGTCCTCCGGAATTTATGCGTAAAGTTCGTGAAATTTGTGATGAACACGGCATTGTTATGATTGCAGATGAAGTTCAATCAGGATTTGCAAGAAGCGGTAAACTCTTTGCAATGGAACATTTTGATGTAAAACCGGATGTAATGACTATGGCGAAAAGTTTAGCCGGTGGTTTTGTGCTTAGTGGCATTGCAGGTAAAGCTGAAATTCTTGATGCGGCTCGTCGAGGTGGTTTAGGCGGTACTTATGCAGGTAACCCTTTAGGTGTTGCTGCGGCTTTATCTGTATTAGATGTTATTAAAGAAGAAAAAATTTTAGAACGCTCTCAATTATTAGGTGATCGCCTTCGTAAGTTCCTTGCTGATCTTAATGCCCCTGAAGTTACTGATATTCGCGGTCTTGGTTCAATGATTGCGGTTGAATTTGGTGATGATGAAAATCCAAATAGTGCATTTGCAAGCAAAGTACAAAAAATTGCAATGGAAAATAACTTGGTACTTCTTACTTGTGGTGTTCATGGTAATGTGATTCGGTTCCTTTACCCAATTACTATTGAAGATGAATTATTTGATCGAGCATTATTAATTCTCAAAAATGCGATTGAACAAGCTAGAAAAGAACTTGCTTAATCACTGTCTATAAAGGAGAAAAAGATGAAATCACTTCAAGCATTGTTACAACATAAGGATGTGAGTTTTACTCAGCAGCCTGATTGGATTGAAGTTACTAATCCTGCAAATGGTGATGTATTAGCATATGTGAAGAAAACTTCAGTTGATCAGGTTAATGAGCTGATTGAGAAAGCTTCTATTGCCCAGAAAAAATGGGCCGCAAAAACAGCATTGGAACGAGCTGATATTCTTTGGCAATGGTATTACTTAGTAAAACAAAACAAAGAAGATTTGGCACAAATTATGACAATGGAACAAGGTAAGAGTTTAACTGAATCGCGCGGGGAAATTGATTATGCTGCTTCCTTTATTCGTTGGTTTGCTGAAGAAGCACGCCGTATTGATGGTGATATTTTAACAAGTACGAAAGTATCACAAAAATTATTGGTGATTAAACAACCTATCGGAGTGACTGCGGCGATTACGCCTTGGAATTTTCCGGCTGCGATGATTACTCGTAAAGCGGCACCAGCATTAGCAGTAGGCTGTGCGATGTTGGTTAAACCAGCTAGCCAAACACCATTAAGTGCTTATGCTCAGGCTTTATTGGCTTATCAAGCTGGTGTGCCGGAAGATCTATTTGTAATTGTAAATGGTAATGCCAGTGATATTAGCAATGCATTTGCCAATAATTCGATAGTAAGAAAAATTAGCTTTACTGGTTCAACTGAAGTAGGGGCAAAAATCTTTAGTAGCAGTGCGAAAGATATTAAGAAATTAAGCCTTGAACTTGGTGGAAATGCACCATTTATCGTGTTTGATGATGCTAATTTGGATAAAGCCGTTGATGGTTTAATTGCAAGTAAATTTAGAAATAGTGGGCAAACCTGTGTATGTACTAACCGTACTTATGTTCAAGCTGGTGTTTACGATGAATTTTGTCATCGTTTAGTGGCTAAAGTAGCTGAACTTAAATTAGGTAACGGTTTGGAAGAGGGTGTTAATCAAGGTCCTCTCATTGACGCTAAAGCTGTAAGAAAAGTAGAAGAACATATTGCTGATGCTGTATCAAAAGGTGCAGTTTGCCTTATTGGAGGTAAGCGTAGTGAATTAGGTTTTAGTTTTTTTGAGCCGACAGTGTTGTCAAATGTGACTCAGCAGATGGTTGTTGCCAAGGAAGAAACTTTTGGTCCGCTTTGCCCTGTTTTTAAATTTACTGATGAAAAAGAAGTGATTTCTTATGCTAATGATACCGAATTTGGTTTGGCTAGTTACTTGTATACACAAGATACTACAAGACAATGGCGAGTATCCGAAGCATTGGAATACGGTATGGTTGGTATTAATACTGGCTTAATCAGTAATGAAGTTGCACCATTTGGTGGCGTAAAAGCGAGCGGTATCGGGCGCGAAGGTAGTAAATACGGAGTAGACGAGTATCTTGAGTTGAAATATCTATGCGTTGATTTAAGTGAATAATCATAAAAATTGAGGCGTGTTTTTCTTACTATTATTTTATGCAAACACAACATTTTTATTAAAACACGCCTTTAATTTATCTTTATATACAGGAGGCAAGCTATGTCTAATGGCTTAAAAACGGCAAAAATTACCTTTGCCGAAGGGATGGCTATGATTGTAGGTACCAATATTGGTGCCGGTATTTTATCGGTTTCATATGCCGCACGTAAAGCAGGTTATATGCCATGACTCTTTTGGTTGATTGTCGTTGGCATCATTACTACTATCACAATGTTGTATGTAGCCGAAGCAACATTACGAACCCAACAGCACGAGCAGTTAACCGGATTAGCACACCGTTATATTGGTAAAATGGGAGCGTGTTTAATGTTTGCCTCAGTAACGATTAATGCCCTTGGTGCGTTAATTGCTTACATGAATGGTAGCGGCGATTTATTGCACTCATTATTCGGCATTAATAAAAAATTAGGTAGTATCATTTTTTTTATACCGGCGACCTTAATTTTATATCTTGGCTTAAAAGCTTTGGGGCGAAGTGAAAAAGTTATTACTTCATTAATGGTATTAATGTTGGTTGTGCTTATTGGCGCAACATTCGCATTCCCAACTACTGATTTTAGTCGAATTTTTGACGGCAGCTGGCATTATATGATTCCGGTATTTAATTTAGTTGTGTTTATTTATTGTGCACAATATATTGTTCCGGAAATGGCGCGAGGTTTAGCGCACAAACCACAGTTGCTTCCTCGAGCAATTATTACTGGGATGTTTATTACTTTCGTTTTAATTGCTTTGGTACCGTTATCTGTCATTTCTCTTAATGGACTAGAAAATATTAGCCAGGTCGCAACAATTAGCTGGGGAGAAGCATTGGGAAGTTGGGCATTTTTTATGGCTAACGGCTTTGCTTTATTTGCGATGTTAACCTCTTATTGGGGAATTGGCGGTAGCTTCTTAACTAATATTGCGGATCGTTTTGATCTTCCTGTGGATAGTAATCGCTTGGTTCGTACCGGTGTAGTTGCGTTGGTTGCAGTACCACCGCTGTGGTTGGCTTATAGTGGAATGGTTGGTTTTGTGGATGCGCTCTATTTTGCTGGCGTATTCAGTGGAGTGGTATTGAGTATTGTGCCTTATCTTATTGTTAAAGGCGCAAGAAAATCTGGTAATAAAGAACCAGAATGGCAATGCCCGAAAGTACTCACTTCGCCTGTTATCTATATCACTATTTTCATTATGTATAGCGCCAGTGCAGTGTATGCAGTGCTAGCTAAGTTGTCACTATTGCCGGCAGGCTGGTGATTTAGTACACATAAACATTGCGATACAGATAAGAGATATATAAAGCCGGTAAAGAAAACTGGCTTTATTTTTATAGGCAAACTTCCTTTTTAATTTTTTCTATCAGTAATCTATACAAATGGACGATTACTCAGATTGGTGCAGAAAAATAACACAAAAAATCCTTGCTATTTTATTAATGTCGTATAAAATACACAGGCTTTTTTAAGCCATTTGATGTAATCATTTATCAAATGATGGCAATAATTTTTGTCATAACAAAATGTTTCCGATTGGGAAACTAAAATAGGTTAGTCGCACTTCTTTCCATTATGCAGTTGGAACTTGAGGTGTGAATTTTTTATTAATTATTTTTTGAAAATGGAGCTCTGGTCTCATGCAGAACCAAAGAATCCGTATCCGCTTAAAAGCATTTGATCATCGTTTAATTGATCAATCTACAGCGGAAATCGTAGAAACGGCAAAACGTACAGGTGCTCAAGTTCGTGGTCCAATTCCACTACCAACCCGTAAAGAACGTTTCACAGTATTGATTTCTCCACACGTAAATAAAGATGCGCGTGATCAATATGAAATCCGTACTCATAAACGTTTGGTTGATATCGTTGAGCCTACTGAAAAAACTGTTGACGCTTTAATGCGTTTGGATCTGGCTGCCGGTGTTGATGTGCAGATCAGCCTAGGTTAATTTAAGAGGTTATTACAATGATTGGTTTAATCGGTCGTAAAGTTGGTATGACTCGTATCTTCAATGAAGACGGCGTGTCTATCCCAGTTACTGTTATCGAAATCGAAGCCAACCGCGTTACTCAAGTGAAAACCCTTGAAACAGATGGCTACTGTGCAGTTCAAGTTACAACTGGCTCAAAAAAAGCAAGTCACGTAACTAAACCTGAAGCAGGTCATTTTGTTAAAGCAGGTGTTGAGGCAGGTCGCGGTTTATGGGAATTCCGTGTGGCTGAAGGTGAAGAATTCACTTTAGGTCAAGAAATTAATGTTGATATCTTCGCAGACGTGAAGAAAGTTGACGTTACTGGTACTTCAAAAGGTAAAGGTTATGCCGGTACAGTAAAACGTTGGAACTTCCGTACCCAAGATGCTACACACGGTAACTCTTTGTCTCACCGTGTTCCAGGATCAATTGGTCAAAACCAAACTCCGGGTCGCGTATTCAAAGGTAAAAAAATGTCTGGTCACTTAGGGAATGAACGAGTAACCGTTCAATCTTTAGAAGTGGTTCGTGTTGATGCTGAACGTAAATTACTATTAGTTAAAGGCGCTGTTCCTGGTGCAACTGGTGGTGATTTAATCGTTAAACCAGCAGTGAAAGCATAAGTCTAGGAGATAGGAATGGAATTAGTAACTAAAGATGCACAAAGTGCATTAACTGTTTCTGAAACTACCTTCGGACGTGAGTTTAACGAAGCGTTGGTTCACCAAGTTGTTGTTGCTTATGCAGCAGGTGCTCGCCAAGGTTCTCGTGCACAAAAATCTCGTGCTGAAGTGTCTGGTTCAGGTAAAAAACCATGGCGTCAAAAAGGAACAGGTCGTGCCCGTTCCGGTGACATTAAAAGCCCAATTTGGCGTTCTGGTGGTGTAACTTTCGCAGCTAAACCACAAGATCACAGCCAAAAAGTGAACAAAAAAATGTATCGCGGTGCAATCAAAAGCATTCTTTCTGAATTAGTTCGTCAAGATCGTTTAGTTGTTGTCGAAAAATTCGAAGTTGAAGCACCGAAAACTAAAGTTTTAGTTCAAAAATTAAAACAAATGGCACTTGATGATGCATTAATCATCACAGCAAATGTAGATGAAAATCTATATTTAGCTGCACGTAATTTATATAAAGTAGATGTACGTGATGTTCAAGGTATCGATCCAGTCAGCCTAATTGCTTTTGAAAAAGTAGTTATGACTGTAGATGCAGTTAAGCAAATTGAGGAGATGTTAGCATGAGTCAAGAACGTTTGCTAAAAGTGCTTAAAGCACCACATATCTCTGAGAAAGCAACAAATAATACTGAGAAGTCAAACACTATCGTTTTCAAAGTTGCATTAGATGCAAATAAAGCAGAGATTGCTCAAGCAGTAGCAGAATTATTTGAAGTGAAAGTGGATTCTGTACGTACAGTGGTAGTAAAAGGTAAAACTAAACGCCACGGTGCAAGAATCGGACGTCGCAGTGACTGGAAAAAAGCTTATGTAACACTTGCTGAAGGTCAAAGCTTAGACCTTGTAGAAAGTGCAGAGTAATCAGAGGAGATAATCAATGGCTATCGTTAAATGTAAGCCGACCTCCGCTGGTCGTCGTCACGTTGTAAAAGTTGTCAATCCTGAATTATATAAGGGTAAACCTTATGCACCACTTTTAGAAAAAAATGCTAAAACTGGTGGTCGTAACAATTTAGGTCGTATTACTACTCGCCATATCGGTGGTGGTCATAAACAACATTACCGTTTAATTGATTTCAAACGTAACAAGTTAGATATCCCAGCGGTGGTAGAGCGTTTAGAATATGATCCAAATCGTTCTGCTAATATTGCATTAGTATTATATAAAGACGGTGAACGTCGTTATATTTTAGCGCCTAAAGGATTGTCTGTTGGAGATCAAATCCAAGCAGGTGCAACAGCAGCAATCAAAGTTGGTAATTCATTACCAATGCGTAGTATTCCGGTTGGTACAACTGTACACAATGTGGAATTAAAACCAGGTAAAGGCGGTCAAATTGCCCGTTCTGCAGGAGCATATGTACAAATCATTGCTCGTGAAGGCAATTATGTAACACTTCGTCTTCGTTCTGGTGAAATGCGTAAAGTATTAGCTGAGTGCCACGCAACCATCGGTGAAGTGGGTAACTCTGAACATATGTTACGCGTATTAGGTAAAGCAGGTGCTAACCGTTGGAGAGGTATTCGTCCAACTGTTCGTGGTACTGCAATGAACCCAGTAGATCACCCACATGGTGGTGGTGAAGGTCGTAACTTTGGTAAACACCCAGTAACTCCTTGGGGCGTTCAAACTAAAGGTAAGAAAACTCGCCATAACAAACGTACTGATAAATATATCGTACGTCGTCGTGGTAAATAATATTAATTAAGTAAAGAGGATAAGCCATGCCACGTTCTCTCAAGAAGGGTCCTTTCCTTGACCTACACTTGTTGAAGAAGGTAGAGAAAGCGGTGGAAAGCGGGGATAAAAAACCAATTAAAACTTGGTCCCGTCGTTCAATGATCATCCCAAGTATGATTGGTTTGACCATCGCAGTCCATAATGGTCGTCAGCACGTTCCTGTTTATGTTACTGATGAAATGATCGGTCATAAATTAGGTGAATTTGCACCGACTCGTACTTACCGCGGTCATGCCGCAGATAAGAAAGCTAAGAAGTAAGGGGTAAAGGATGGAAACTATTGCAAAACATCGTTTCGCTCGCACCTCAGCACAAAAAGCTCGCTTAGTTGCTGATTTAATTCGCGGTAAAAAAGTAGCACAAGCATTAGAAATTCTTACATACACTAATAAGAAAGCAGCAGCTTTAGTGAAGAAAGTGCTTGAGTCAGCTATCGCAAATGCAGAGCACAATGACGGTGCAGATATCGATGATCTTAAAGTCGCAAAAATCTTCGTTGATGAAGGTCCTAGCATGAAACGCGTAATGCCACGTGCTAAAGGTCGCGCAGATCGTATTTTAAAACGTACTAGCCACATTACTGTGGTAGTGTCAGATCGTTAATCAGTAGGAGAATAGCAATGGGTCAAAAAGTTCATCCACATGGTATTCGCCTAGGTATTGTTAAACCTTGGTCATCTACTTGGTATGCGAATACACAAGATTTCGCCGATAATTTAGACGGCGACTTTAAAGTACGTAAATTTTTAACTAAAGAGTTAGCGAATGCATCTGTTTCACGTATCACTATTGAACGTCCAGCAAAAAGTATTCGTGTAACTATTCATACTGCTCGCCCAGGTATCGTTATCGGTAAGAAAGGTGAGGATGTTGAAAAATTACGCAATGCAGTTGCAGCTATTGCAGGTGTTCCAGCGCAAATCAATATTGCGGAAGTTAAAAAACCTGAATTAGATGCAAAATTAGTTGCGGAGAGCATTGCCTCTCAATTAGAACGCCGTGTAATGTTCCGCCGTGCAATGAAACGCGCTGTACAAAATGCAATGCGTTTAGGAGCAAAAGGTATCAAAGTTGAAGTTAGTGGTCGTTTAGGCGGTGCGGAAATCGCTCGTTCTGAATGGTATCGTGAAGGTCGTGTACCATTGCATACTTTACGTGCGGATATCGATTACAATACTGCTGAAGCTAATACTACTTATGGCGTTATCGGCGTCAAAGTATGGATCTTCAAAGGTGAGATTCTTGGTGGAATGGCTGCAGTTATGCAATCAGAACAACAACAACCTGCGGATAAGCCTAAAAAAGCTCCGCGTAAAGGTCGTAAGTAAGGAGATTCGCTAAATGTTGCAACCAAAACGTACTAAATTCCGTAAAATCCACAAAGGTCGTAACCGTGGTATTGCGGCAGGTACTGATGTAAGTTTCGGTACCTTTGGTTTGAAAGCAATTGGACGTGGTCGTTTAACTGCTCGCCAAATCGAGGCAGCTCGTCGTGCGATGACTCGTGCGGTTAAACGTCAAGGTAAAATCTGGATTCGTGTTTTCCCAGATAAACCAATTACTGAAAAACCATTAGAAGTCCGTATGGGTAAAGGTAAAGGTAACGTTGAGTACTGGGTAGCCTTAATCCAACCGGGTAAAGTTCTATATGAAATGGATGGTGTGTCTGAAGAGATCGCAAGAGAAGCTTTTGCATTAGCAGCGGCTAAATTGCCTATTAAGACCACTTTCGTAACTAAGACGGTGATGTAATGAAAGCTCAAGAACTACGTACAAAAAGTGTTGAAGAGCTGAATGCTGAATTGGTTAACTTGTTAGGTGAGCAATTCAAGTTGCGTATGCAAGCAGCCACCGGTCAGCTTCAACAAACTCATCAGTTAAAACAAGTGCGTCGTCAAATTGCAGTTGTTAAGACTATTCTAACTGAGAAGGCGGGTGAGTAATGACTGATAAAATTCGTACAGTACAAGGTAAAGTAATTAGTGATAAGATGGAAAAATCTTTTACTATCGCTATTGAGCGTATGGTTAAACATCCAATTTATGGTAAGTTTATCCGTCGCACTACTAAACTCCACGTACACGATGAAAACAACGAAGCAAAAGTTGGTGATATTGTAGAGATTCGTGAATGTCGTCCAATCTCTAAAACAAAATCTTGGACTTTAGTTCGTGTTGTTGAAAAAGCAGTAAGCTAATTTATTGCTGTTAAATTAAAAAATAAAATGATTTAAGCCCTTAGTATCTTAAGGGCTTTTTTATTTTTTGATGTAAAAGTTGTTTAAGTTAACATAAGCAAAATAAATTGATTGAGTGATTTTACAAAGTATTTTTTGTTATTAAATAGTGTGATTTAGGTTGCTTTTTGTCTATCCGTTGTGCTAGAATCCGCAACCTATCCGCCCTATGGGTGAGATAGAGGTAAATTCGTCCCGAAAGGGTTTTTTTAATTTTAGCGGAGTACTAACATGATCCAAGAACAGACTATGCTAGACGTTGCTGATAATTCAGGCGCTCGTAGCGTAATGTGTATCAAGGTTCTAGGTGGCTCACACCGTCGTTATGCTGCTGTTGGTGATATCATCAAAGTTACTGTGAAAGAAGCAATTCCACGCGGTAAGGTGAAAAAAGGTGATGTGCTTAAAGCAGTTGTTGTGCGCACCAAGAAGGGTGTTCGTCGCCCAGACGGGTCAGTTATTCGCTTCGATGGTAATGCTTGCGTTATTTTAAACAATAATAGTGAGCAACCAATCGGTACACGTATTTTCGGACCGGTAACTCGTGAACTTCGCTCTGAGAAGTTTATGAAGATTATCTCTTTAGCTCCAGAAGTACTGTAAGGAGAAGTGAGAAATGGCTGCAAAAATCCGTCAAAATGATGAAGTGATTATGATCACTGGTAGCGTTGCCAAAGGTAAAGGTAAACGCGGTAAAGTAACAAAGGTATTACCTAACGGTAAAGTTATCGTTGAAGGTTTAAATATGATTGCTAAACACGAAAAACCAGTTCCTGCATTAGGAAAACAAGGTGGTATCGTGCGTAAAGAAGCACCAATTGATGTTTCTAACGTAGCAATTTTCAATCCTTCTACAAATAAGGCTGACCGAGTAGGTTTCAGATTTGAAGATGGTAAAAAAGTTCGTTTCTTCAAATCTACTGGTGAAACAATTAAATAAACTGGAGTAATGCGATGGCGAAACTGCATGATTACTACAGAGATCAAGTAGTAAACGAATTAAAAGCAAAATTCGGCTACAAATCTGTCATGCAAGTCCCACGAATCGAGAAGATAACCCTAAATATGGGTGTGGGTGAAGCATTGACCGACAAAAAATTGTTAGATAACGCAGTAGCAGATCTAACAGCAATTAGCGGTCAAAAACCTTTAATCACTAAAGCTCGCAAATCTGTTGCTGGCTTTAAGATTCGTCAGGGATATCCGATCGGTTGTAAAGTAACCCTACGCGGTGAGCGTATGTGGGAATTCTTTGAACGATTAATTTCTATTGCTGTTCCACGTATCCGTGACTTTCGTGGTTTAAATGCGAAGTCTTTCGATGGTCGTGGTAATTACAGCATGGGTGTGCGTGAACAAATCATCTTCCCTGAAATCGATTATGATAAAGTGGATCGTGTACGTGGTTTAGATATTACTATTACCACTACAGCGAAAACAGATGAAGAAGGTCAAGCACTACTTGCTGCCTTTGACTTCCCATTCCGTAAATAAGGCAGGTTACAATGGCAAAACAATCAATGAAAGCACGTGATGCAAAACGTGTTGAATTAGCTGAAAAATACTACGCGAAACGTCAAGAATTAAAGAAAATCATCTCTGATGCTAATTCTTCTGATGAAGAGCGTTGGAATGCAGTGTTAAAGTTACAAACTTTACCACGCGATTCAAGCCCAATTCGTCAACGTAACCGTTGCCGTCAGACAGGTCGTCCACACGGTGTGTTACGTAAGTTTGGTTTAAGCCGTATTAAGGTTCGTGAAGCTGCAATGCGCGGTGAAATTCCAGGCCTTAGAAAAGCGAGTTGGTAATATACCACTTTATTTTGGAATCATGGGAGTAAATACACATGAGCATGCAAGATCCAATCGCAGATATGTTGACCCGTATTCGTAACGGTCAAGCTGCAAATAAGGTAGCGATCAACATGCCTTCATCCAAGCTAAAAGTGGCAATTGCCGACGTTCTAGCTAAAGAAGGTTATATTGAGAGCTTCAAAGTTGTTGAAGGTGTTAAACCTGAATTGGAAATTACTTTAAAATATTTCCAAGGAAAACCAGTTGTAGAAAGTATTCAGCGTGTAAGCCGTCCAGGTTTACGTATTTATAAACGTAAAGATGAATTACCAAAGGTTCTTGGTGGTTTAGGTATTGCTGTTGTTTCTACATCTAAAGGTGTAATGACCGATCGAGCTGCGCGTCAAGCAGGCTTGGGCGGTGAAATTATTTGTTACGTAGCTTAATAGAGAGGTAGGAAGATGTCTCGTGTCGCAAAAGCACCTGTTAATATTCCTGCCGGCGTAGAGATAAAACTCGACGGACAGCTATTAACAGTTAAAGGTAAGAATGGCGAGTTAACTCGCGAAATTAACAAAGCAGTTGAAGTAACTATTGAAAATAACGCATTACATTTTTCTCCACGTGTAGAAATTGATGGATCTAATGCACAATCTGGTACAGCCAGAGCATTAGTAAATGCAATGGTTATTGGTGTTACAGAAGGATTTACTAAGAAATTACAATTAGTTGGTGTTGGTTATAGAGCACAACTTAAAGGTAATGTATTAGCGTTGAACTTGGGTTATTCTCATCCAATTGAACACACATTACCGGCAGGTATTTTAGCAGAATGTCCTTCTCAAACAGAAATTGTTTTAAAAGGCGCAGATAAGCAATTAATCGGGCAGGTTGCTGCAGATATTCGTGCTTACCGCCGTCCTGAACCTTATAAAGGTAAAGGGGTACGTTACGCTGATGAAGTGGTACGTACTAAAGAGGCTAAGAAGAAATAAGTAGGGTAACACTATGGATAAAAAATTGGCTCGTATTCGTCGTGCAACCCGTGCGCGTCGTATGATTAAAGAGCAAGGTGCAACACGTTTGGTAGTACATCGTACTCCACGTCATATTTATGCTCAAGTAATTGCACCTAACGGTTCAGAAGTGCTTGCTACAGCTTCTACTCTTGAGAAGGCGATTCGTGAGCAAGTTAAATATACCGGAAATAAAGAAGCTGCAGCAGTAGTTGGTAAATTAGTTGCTGAACGTGCTTTGGAAAAAGGTATTAAAGAAGTTGCTTTTGACCGTTCTGGTTTTAAATATCATGGCCGTGTGCAGTCGTTGGCAGACGCTGCTCGTGAAGCTGGTCTACAGTTCTAATAGAGGTAATTTGAGATGGCAAACATCGAAAAACAAGCTGGTGAACTGCAAGAGAAGCTAATCGCGGTAAACCGTGTATCTAAAACAGTAAAAGGTGGTCGTATTATGAGCTTTACTGCTTTAACAGTAGTAGGTGATGGAAACGGTCGCGTTGGTTTTGGTTACGGTAAAGCTCGTGAAGTTCCGGCAGCAATCCAAAAAGCGATGGAAAAAGCACGTCGCAATATGATTAATGTGGCTTTGAATGAAGGTACACTACAACACCCTATCAAAGGGGCTCATACTGGTTCTCGCGTATTTATGCAACCAGCAAGCGAAGGTACAGGTATCATCGCAGGTGGTGCAATGCGTGCAGTATTGGAAGTTGCAGGTATTCGTAACGTATTGTCAAAAGCATACGGTTCAACAAACCCAATCAACGTGGTTCGTGCTACGATTGATGCGTTAGCTAATATGAAGTCGCCAGAAATGGTAGCAGCTAAACGTGGTAAAACAGTTGATGAAATTTTGGGGTAATTGATCATGGCAAAAACTATTAAAGTAACACAAACTCGTAGTTCAATTGGTCGTTTACCAAAACATAAAGCTACTTTACGTGGTTTAGGTCTTCGTCATCTTAACCACACTGTTGAATTAGTTGATACTGCAGCAGTACGAGGTATGATCAATCAAGTATCATACATGGTTAAAGTGGAGGAGTAATAAATGCGTTTAAATACTCTATCTCCGGCTGAAGGTGCTAAACACAGTGCTAAACGTCTTGGGCGTGGTATTGGTTCTGGTTTAGGTAAAACTGGTGGTCGTGGACATAAAGGTCAAAAATCACGCACTGGCGGTGGTGTAAGACGTGGATTTGAAGGTGGTCAAATGCCTTTATACCGTCGTCTACCTAAATTTGGTTTCACTTCAGTGAAAGCAGCAGTTACTGCTGAAGTTCGTTTAAGTGATTTAGCAAAAGTTTCTGGAAATGAAATTACTTTAGAAACTCTCAAAGATGCAAAAGTTATTTCATCAGATATTCAATTTGTAAAAATCATTCTTTCAGGTGAAGTCAAGTCTGGCGTAGTTATTCGTGGATTACGCGTAACTAAAGGTGCTAAAGCAGCAATTGAAGCTGC
This sequence comes from Gallibacterium genomosp. 2, assembly GCF_000771895.1. Taxonomy (NCBI): domain Bacteria; kingdom Pseudomonadati; phylum Pseudomonadota; class Gammaproteobacteria; order Pasteurellales; family Pasteurellaceae; genus Gallibacterium; species Gallibacterium genomosp. 2. The sequence continues at coordinate 7,083 of NZ_JPXY01000063.1, read as the reverse complement.
TGGTGGTTCAATCGAGGAATAATTAACAGATGGCTAAACAACCGGGGTATCAAAATAGAAGTACTCAGAGCGGTACGAGTGAATTAAAGCGGCGCTTACTATTTGTTTTGGGAGCGTTAATTGTTTTCCGTATTGGTTCTTTCATCCCGGTTCCTGGCATTGACTCTGCTGTATTGGCACAAGTTATTGAACAACAAAAAGGCACAATCGTAGATATGTTTAATATGTTCTCCGGTGGTGCCTTAAGCCGTGCATCAGTATTTGCTTTAGGGATCATGCCTTATATTTCGGCATCGATCATTATTCAGCTATTGACGTCTGTTTATCCTGCATTAGCAGAATTGAAGAAAGAAGGTGAAGCTGGTCGCCGGAAAATCAGTAAATATACTCGTTATTCTACATTAGCGTTAGCAACAATTCAGGCAATAGGTATTTCAACAGGATTACCTAATATGCTCCCTGGATTAGTACCTAATTTAGGATTTGGGTTTTATTTTACTGCTGTAATTAGTTTAGTAACTGGAACAATGTTCTTAATGTGGTTAGGTGAACAAATTACAGAAAGAGGGGTCGGAAACGGTATTTCTTTAATTATCTTTGCTGGGATTGTTGCGGGATTACCATCAGCAATTGCGCATACAATTGAACAAGCGCGTCAAGGTCAGATGCATCTGTTGGTTCTCTTATTGATTGCTGTTGTTGTATTTGCAGTAACTTATTTTGTTGTATTTGTAGAACGTGGGCAAAGAAGACTGGTTGTTAATTATGCTAAGCGGCAACAAGGGCGCCATATGTTAGCAGCACAAAGTTCTCATTTGCCACTTAAAGTGAATATGGCAGGTGTTATCCCTGCTATCTTTGCTTCGAGTATTATTTTATTCCCAGCTACAATTACACAATGGTTTGGTCAAGGACAAGGGTTGGACTGGTTAAATGACTTATCAATGTTATTACATCCTGGACAGCCTTTATATTTGATTTTATATGCAGTTGCGATCATATTTTTTAGCTTCTTCTATTCTGCAATGCAATATAATCCAAGAGATACAGCAGATAATTTGAAAAAATCTGGTGCATTTTTGCCAGGGATTAGACCGGGGGAACAAACATCACGTTATATTGATAAGATAATGACTCGTTTAGCTTTGATCGGCGGTCTTTATGTTACTTTTGTGTGTTTAGTTCCGTATATTATGACATCAGCTTGGAATGTTCAGTTTTACTTCGGTGGAACATCCCTATTGATTGTTGTAGTAGTAATTATGGATTTCATCGCTCAGGTTCAAAGTCATTTGATGTCAAGTCAATATGAATCGGTGTTGAAAAAAGCAAACCTTAAAGGGGCAAGACAATAAAATTGTCTTTAATTTAGAAAAAGGATAAGCAATGAAAGTTCGTGCGTCCGTAAAGAAATTATGTCGTAACTGTAAGATTGTTAAACGTGAAGGCGTAGTTCGTGTGCTTTGCAGCGATCCTAAACATAAACAACGTCAAGGTTAATTTGATATATTTTTCTTGAAAAGAATCGGTTGAGTGGGTATACTGCTCAACTCTTTTGTATAGTGTATTGGTATGTTGTTTGAGTATCCTGAAACGGGCTTTTCAGATCAACATACCAGATTAGTTAAATAATAGGAGTGCATAGTGGCCCGTATTGCAGGCATTAACATTCCTGATCATAAGCACGCTGTAATTGCTTTAACAGCAATCTATGGTATCGGTAAAACCCGTGCTCAACATATTTGTGATGCAGTGGGTATTGCAGGAAGCGTTAAGATCAGCGAATTGTCTGAAGAGCAGATTGATAAACTGCGTGACGAAGTTGGTAAATTTACTGTTGAAGGTGATTTACGCCGTGAGGTAACACTAAACATCAAACGTCTTTTAGACTTAGGATGCTACCGTGGTTTACGTCATCGTCGTAGCTTACCGGTACGTGGTCAACGTACTAAAACTAACGCGCGTACCCGTAAGGGACCACGCAAACCGATCAAGAAATAATCGGGGTAAATGATAATGGCTAAAACACCAGTTCGTGCGCGTAAGCGTGTAAAAAAACAAGTTGTAGATGGCGTGGCTCATATTCATGCTTCTTTCAACAATACTATTGTTACAATCACTGATCGCCAAGGAAACGCCCTAGCTTGGGCTACTGCAGGTGGATCAGGTTTCCGTGGTTCTCGTAAATCTACTCCGTTTGCGGCACAGGTTGCTGCAGAACGTTGTGCCGAAATGGTTAAAGAATTCGGCTTAAAGAACTTGGAAGTTATGGTAAAGGGACCTGGTCCTGGTCGTGAGTCAACAATCCGCGCATTAAATGCTGCAGGATTTCGCATCACTAATATTACTGATGTGACTCCGATTCCTCATAACGGTTGTCGTCCACCGAAAAAACGTCGTGTATAAGACGTATTAGGATAGTTGGAGAAAGAAAATGGCAAGATATTTGGGGCCTAAGCTCAAACTAAGCCGTCGTGAGGGCACAGACTTATTTTTGAAGTCTGGTGTTCGTGCGATTGAGTCTAAATGTAAGATTGATACTGCACCAGGTCAACACGGTGCACGTAAGCCACGTTTATCTGACTATGGTAGTCAATTACGTGAGAAACAAAAAGTTCGTCGTATGTACGGAATTTTAGAACGTCAGTTCCGTAACTATTACAAAGAAGCTAACCGTTTGAAAGGTAACACTGGGGAAAACTTATTAGTGTTATTAGAAGGACGTTTAGATAATGTTGTGTATCGTATGGGATTTGCAGCAACACGTGCAGAAGCTCGTCAATTAGTTAGCCATAAGGCTATTATTGTTAATGGACGTGTAGTAAATATTCCTTCTTTCCAGGTTTCTGTTGATGATATTATTGCAGTACGTGAAAAATCTAAAAAGCAAGCACGTATTAAAGCGTCATTAGAATTAGCAGAACAAAAAGAAAAACCAACTTGGTTAGAAGTCGATGCTGCTAAAATGGAAGGTGTTTTCAAACGTATTCCGGAACGTTCTGATTTATCAGCAGACATTAACGAACATCTGATCGTTGAGCTTTATTCTAAATAATAGAGCTTAACAGCAAAGAGAGGATAAAATGCAGGGTTCTGTTACAGAATTTTTAAAGCCACACTTAGTTGATATTGAGCAAATTAGCCCTACTCACGCTAAAGTGACCTTGGAGCCGTTAGAACGAGGCTTTGGCCACACATTAGGTAATGCTTTACGTCGCATTCTTTTGTCATCTATGCCAGGTTGTGCAGTGACTGAAGTAGAGATTGACGGTGTATTGCATGAATACAGTAGTAAAGAAGGGGTTCAAGAAGATATTCTTGAAGTTCTTTTAAACTTAAAAGGTCTAGCGGTTAAAGTGCAGAATAAAGATGACGTATTTCTGACACTGTCGAAATCTGGAATTGGCCCTGTTGTTGCCGCAGATATCACTCATGATGGTGATGTTGAAATCGTTAATCCAGATCATATCATTTGTCATTTGACAGATGAAAATGCCTCTATTAATATGCGCATTCGAGTGCAGCGTGGCAGAGGATACGTTCCTGCGTCTTCGCGCTCACATGATGAAGAACGTCCTATTGGTCGTTTGTTGGTAGATGCATGCTATAGTCCTGTTGATCGTATTGCTTATAATGTTGAAGCAGCACGTGTTGAACAGCGTACTGACTTAGATAAGTTAGTTATTGAGATGGAAACTAATGGAACATTAGATCCAGAAGAGGCGATTCGTCGTGCAGCAACTATTTTAGCAGAACAGCTTGATGCATTCGTTGATTTGCGTGATGTTCGTCAACCAGAAGTCAAAGAAGAAAAACCGGAATTTGATCCGATTCTACTTCGTCCAGTAGATGACTTAGAGTTGACAGTTCGTTCTGCTAACTGTTTGAAAGCAGAAACAATTCACTATATCGGTGATTTAGTTCAACGTACAGAAGTTGAGTTACTTAAAACTCCTAATCTTGGTAAGAAATCTCTTACTGAAATTAAGGATGTATTAGCTTCACGTGGACTATCACTAGGTATGCGCCTTGAGAATTGGCCACCAGCAAGTATTGCTGAAGACTAGTTTGGTCATAGGTTAAAGATTTTTCTGAGAAGGATAAGGTCATGCGCCATCGTAAGAGTGGTCGTCAACTAAACCGTAATAGCAGTCATCGCCAAGCGATGTTTCGTAATATGGCAAGTTCTTTGGTTAGTCATGAGATTATCAAGACTACATTGCCAAAAGCAAAAGAATTACGTCGTGTAGTTGAGCCGTTAATTACTTTAGCTAAAGTAGACAGCGTTGCAAACCGCCGTTTAGCTTTCGCTCGTGTTCGCGACAACGCAGTTGTTGCAAAACTATTTAATGAATTAGGTCCACGTTTTGCCCAACGTGCGGGTGGTTACACTCGTATTTTAAAATGTGGATTCCGCCCAGGTGATAATGCGCCAATGGCGTATATTGAGTTAGTAGATCGCCAAGTTGCTGAAGAAGCAGCTGTAGCGGCTGAATAATTCAATTTAGATTGATTAAAAAAAACTGCATCTTTTAGATGCAGTTTTTTTATATCTGGTTTTATTGTTTCCATTGATTAATTCTGAAATTTATTTAATCATATTCCATAACACCCCTCAGGCTTTGGAGAACCTAAAAATTGAAATTTTTATCTTTTTCTAAGTTATTGAAAACAATCTTAATTTCCTCTCTTATTTTTTTTAGCTCTTCGATATTTGCAGAGAAGCTTTATATTTATAACTGGACAGAATACATTCCTAATTCTCTATTACAGGAGTTTACTAAAGAGACAGGTATTGAGGTTGTCTATTCGACTTTTGAGAGTAATGAAGAAATGTACTCGAAGATGAAATTAACTAATGGTGGAGGGTATGATCTCATCTTTCCATCTAGTTATTACATTGGGAAAATGGCCAAAGAGGGTATGTTAGCAAAATTAGATAAGTCGAAATTAGTTAATTTTGCACAAATAACATCAAGCCTATTGAATAAAAATTTTGATCCGGAAAATCAATATTCATTACCCTATGTTTATGGCTTAACGGGAATTGGCATAAATAGTGCTGAGGTTGATCCGAAATCAGTTACAAGTTGGGCTGATTTATGGGATCCAAAATACAAAGGGAAAATCTTATTAACGGCAGATTCTAGAGAAGTTTTTCATATTGCTTTGTTATTGAAGGGATTTTCACCAAATACAAAGGAAAATAAAGAAATTGAATCAGCTTATCGTTTGTTGCAGAAATTAATGCCAAATGTACAATCGTTTAATTCTGATTCTCCTGATGTGCCTTATGTACAAGGAGAGGTCTCATTAGGAATGATTTGGAATGGATCAGCTTTTCGTGCACATAAGGAAAATCCTGATATTCAATTTATTTATCCACAAGAAGGTGCCATTATTTGGATGGATAATTATGCTATTCCTAAAAATGCGGAACATAAAGAGGCAGCCTATAAGTTTATTGATTTTATGTTACGCCCAGAAAGTGCTAAAGAGGTTATTGAGACAATGGGGTTTTCTATGCCTAATGAGGGCGTAAAAGTATTATTGAATCCTGTAGATGCTAATGATATAACACTATTTCCTCCTCAGGATCAGATAGAAAAAGGTGTTTTACAGGAGGATGTTGGAGATGCAATCGATATTTACGAAAAGTATTGGCATCTTTTGAAAACTAATTAGTCACTGGTTCAGCAATTATAGACAGAAATGTATATAATTGTAGCTCATATTATCGATTATATTTTTTATTTATAGATAGGATTTATTATGGAAAAGTTTCGTGTACACGGGCGATCTTGTCTGAAAGGTTCGGTGAAAATTTCGGGTGCTAAAAATGCAGCATTACCTATTTTATTTGCTTCTATTTTAGCGGAAGAACCTATTACTTTGTATAATGTACCAAGGCTACGTGATATAGAAACTACTTTACAGATTTTGCGTAAATTAGGTATTAAAGCTGATTGGTGTGGTGAGCAGACTATTTGTATTGATGCGAGTAATGTGGACAATTTTGTTGCTCCATATGAGCTTGTTAAAACGATGAGGGCATCTATTTGGGCATTAGCACCATTAACGGCACGTTTTAATCAGGGGCAAGTGTCTTTACCGGGTGGTTGTTCTATTGGAGCAAGACCAGTTGATCTCCATATTTCTGGATTAGAAAAATTGGGTGCGAAAATTTTACTTGAAGATGGTTATGTAAAATCGTTTGTTCCTTCTCGTTTACAAGGGGCGAGAATTGTTATTGATAAAGTCAGTGTCGGAGCAACAATTTCGATTATGACTGCAGCTGTCTTAGCAAAAGGAAAAACGGTAATTGAAAATGCTGCTCGGGAACCAGAAATTGTCGATACTGCTGAATTTTTGAATAAGATGGGTGCTAATATTCAAGGTGCTGGTACCGATATGATTACTATTGAAGGAGTAGAGCGTCTTGCCGGTGGTGAACATACGGTAATACCTGATCGTATTGAAACCGGAACATTTTTGGTGGCAGCAGCGGTATCTGGAGGTCGAGTTGAGTGTCTGGGAGCAAGAGCGGATACTTTAGAAGTAGTCATTGAAAAATTACGTGAAGCTGGGGCTCAAGTTGATGTTACGGAAAACAGCATTACGTTGGATATCTTAGGGCAGCGTCCTAAAGCAGTCAATATTAGAACAGCTCCACATCCGGGATTCCCAACTGATATGCAAGCTCAATTTACCTTACTAAATATGGTGGCGAATGGAACAGGGATTATTACAGAAACGATTTTTGAAAATCGTTTTATGCATATTCCAGAGTTGATTCGGATGGGAGCTAAAGCTGAAATAGAAGGGAATACAGTAATATGTCACGGTGTGGATCATTTATCTGGTGCCGAAGTAATGGCGACAGATTTGCGTGCATCGGCAAGTTTAGTGATTGCAGGTTGTATTGCACAGGGCGAAACCATTATTGATCGAATTTATCACATTGATCGCGGTTATGAACATATTGAAGAAAAACTAAGAGCGTTAGGGGCAAGAATAGAACGATTTGTGGATAAATAAGGATTATGAGGTTGCAATAGCAACCTCTTTTTTTTAGGCATATAG
>NZ_JPXY01000062.1:0-7120 GCF_000771895.1 Gallibacterium genomosp. 2 | reverse complement strand
TCACCATTAGGTCCTTGTACTTTATCACCCACTTTTTCAGCAACATAATATTTGCCATCAGAACCTTTTACTAAACGCTCGCCATCTTGGTTTGTATAAACCACATTGCCTGCTAAACCATCTCGTAAAGCATGAATTTGTTCTGTTAGGCTTTTGCCATTTAAGCCATCATCCCCCGCAGGCGAAGTTTGTGCATTCGGTGCGTCAGCTGGAGCAGTACCAATTTTGTCATTAATATTTTGTAAACTTTTATTAACATTATCAGGTAAATTATTTAATTTCTCTTTTAAATCGCTATCTAAATCAATGGTTAAGGTTTGCCCTGTTGCTTTTGTTGTAACATAACTAGAAGTTCCTAGTACTTTAAGAGCTTGTTTTTTTAAATCAACTTTAGTATTAGTATCATTTGCTACATCGACTCCCACAGTAGGATTATTATCCCCTCTGAATGCCAAAGAAGAACTTAGGCTACTGGTAGCCTTGTTAATGGCTTTAGCAATATCGCCCGCAGACACCAATTTATTTTTATTTTCTTCTGTTACGGAAACAGCACCTGTGGTTTCATGATTGTCTAAGTCTGTGGTTTGTACATTAAATTTTACTGTTGCTGTATTATTATCAGCAGACATTACCACACTTGCTGTAGTTAGATCTCCATTAGCAAAGCTTACTTTTTTGCCTGCACCAATATCCCCTTTATCTGTGCTGCCTTGTTGAATTTTCCAACCAGAATTTACCGTAGTTTCGAGAGTGCTTACTTTAGCTAACGTATCTTTGGTTGTTTGATCAAGGGAAATTAGCACATCATTTCCAGAAGCATCGGTGGTGATTCCACCATTAGCAGCCCCTTTAATGCCAAAGCTAGAGCTTGTTTGGCGGTTTATCCCATTAGTTAAACCGGTATTTCCACCTAGCTTGATTGTACTATCTGCAATTTTCTTAATTGCCTCATGTACGGTGTTTTTCTTTGTCCCTCCAATATTAGAAAAACTCAACTGACCTAATGTATCGCCATTTGTTTTAACAACTGCCGCATTATCGGCACCTAAATTGTCGACAAGCGTTGTGGCTAAATTACTTAACGCAAGATTAGTGCGATAAAGTTGTGAACCATTAACGGCATCCATTGAAGTGGCACTTAATTTACCTGCGGCAACGTGTTGTAATGTTCTGCCCCCTGCTGGTCCAATGCTAAATACACTTGTTGGACTACCGCCAGAAAAGCTACCAAAGGCTAATCCGCCAATTGTCTCTGAAGTATAAGAAGTTGTGCCACGCGTTTTGTTGCCGGTTGCAACGGTGGATTGATACCCAATAACCACAGAATTATCATTACCCGTTGGTAAGCTGATTTCATTACCTAGTACAAGAGCATTCTGTGATTGATTTGAAGATCCATTCCCTAAAACAATGGCATTTTGTGCATTCGCTTTGGCTTCTTTACCAATTGCAATCGCCTCTTCTTCCCAAGCTTTAGCTTGATAACCTTGGGCAATGGTATAATTTGTTCTTGCCACAGATTCTGTGCCTACAGCCAGAGCAGCCGTGCCGTTAGCCACGGTCTTCACCCCAATAGAAGCAGAACGATCACCTAAGGCAATGGCTTTCACCCCTAAAGCTGCATCTTCAGAAGCTGAGGCGCTGTTGGTGGTGATTTTACTTTGTGTTCGGTCCGTTGTAGGATCAATTAATTGATACTTTAAGCTATTCTCCGCTGGCTGAGTGATTGTGCTATAACCATCGTTATTAATATCATTAAATTTCGTTAAATCTAGTTGGTAATTCCCTAAAGCATTGGAGAATGTTCCCATTGCCACAGAGGCTTCGCCCATTCCTTTTGATTCGCTACCAATGGCAACGCTATAGCTATCTCGAGCAACAGAACCTGCTCCCACGGATAATGCATTTTCGCCACTGGCAATGCTCTTCATTCCCAGAGAAACAGATTGCAAACCAAAAGCAGAAGATTTAAAACCTAAAGCGACATTATCGCCTTTATTATAATTACTTAGTTTATTAGAATTTGTGATGAGATGAAATGCCTGTCCTGAAGACTTTGAATAAATCTGATCAAAAGAATCAGCTAAACCAAAATTGGAATTTAAAACTGAACTTCCTTTCGCATTGCTGAATGCCCCGTAAGCGGTATCTCCAGTACTCCAGCCTATAGCAGTTCGTCCGACCACAGTACCATTATTTCCAGCAGGATGTTGTCCATCTTTACCTACATATGCAGCATCTCCATTTGTCTCTCCTGCACCAATAACAATTGAGCCAGCTACACTACTTCTTCTTTGCCCCCCCCCCTGCCGCATAATCAGTTGCTACAGCAACAGAAGATAAAGATGTTAAGATTACAAGTGTAGTTAATTTCTTCCCTTTATTTGCTTTTCCTTTCCCTTTTGCTAATTCTGAAACCACTTTAAATAAGCCTAAAATCGGGTCAAAAATAATTTTATAAACTTTGTTCATTGCAATGCTCCATAAATTCCTAATTGCTATTCTTCAAATGAAAAACAGCACAATTTTGACTGTTTTTGTTTCTTGTAAAAAATCCGTTTCTTACGAAAAATGTGATTAATACAAAAACGAAATATTTCAAAAAATCTGAATGTTACTCAAATATTGTACAAAAATGTCGGGGATTTTATAGACATAAATGAAATATAGATATAACTCATTTTAGTTATGTTTGTTATAAAATGGCTATTGATGAAATAGGTATGTAAAAATTTAAATAAGAAAATCAGTACTTTTAAATAGTTTTCTAATACAAAAATAAGTTTAAACTATTTACAGCAGTCATTTAGCTTACTTTTCCTATAAATTTTCCGGTAGATGAGAACTTATTCTTAATATTCTAATATGAAAATTTACTATCCTGTTTTTTACTATGAACAATTTGGAAAAAATATTACTGTTTTCCTTGAATTTTTTTCAGCCAGTCTAAAAATGGTTGTGCTTCTAAAAAGCCGGTAATACGGCTATTGGCAATTTCATTTCCCTGTTGATCAAAAAAGAGAATGGTTGGTAAGCCTAGCACATTATATTTCTTACTTAATATCTGATTTTCTACACTATTTTTTGTCATATCGACTCGAATTAATAAAATTTGAGATAACTTTTGTTGTACTTGTGGCTGATTAAAGGTTTTATGTTCAAACTCTTTACAAGCAACACACCAATCGGCATAAAGATCAACCATCGCTATTTGGTGCGGATTTTGTCGCAGCTGCTGTTGTAATTGATTAAGTGAAGTTACAGTGATAAATGTTTTATTGCTATTACTACCATTGCTATTTTGCCAATATTGTTGCCAACTGAAGTAAAGCGGAGTGGTAGATAAAACAATGCCGATAAGAGCAAAAAGCTGCCAAAAACGATGTTTTTTACCAACGATAGTAATAAACCAACTAAAAGAAGAGATACCCAATAATAACCACAAAATCTGTTCCCAATAAGTCGGTAAAATACGGGAAAGCAGAATAATCGGCAATGCTAGCAGTACAAAACCGAAGGCAACTTTCACATTTTCTAGCCAAGCGCCGGATTTAGGTAGAATTTTATTGCCGAAGATGGTAATTGCAATTAATGGTACGCCCATTCCTAAGGCTAATAAATAGAGTGTTAATGCACCGGTCAGTAGATCACCGGACTGTGTGACATAAAGCAGCGCTGCTGAAAGCGGTGCAGATGTACAAGGTGAAGCGATTAAACCAGCAATAGCACCCATTATAAATACGCCACCATAAACACCAGCAGATTGTTTTTGACTTAATGCATTCAATTTAGTTTGCCAGCTAGAGGGGATTTGTAAATTAAATAAACCGAACATAGAGCAGGCAAGCAGAATAAATAAAAGCGCAAAGAAAGCCAATACATAAGGGCTTTGCAACCACGCTTGTAAGGAAAGCCCGACAGCAGCGACAGCTAATCCTAATAATGCATAAGTGAACGCCATTCCTTGAACATATACAAAACTGAGTAATAGTGCTTTAGCTGTATTAGCACGTTGTTTTTGCCCAATTACCAATGCTGATAGTAAAGGCAGCATAGGCAATACACAAGGGGTGAAGGCTAAACCTATACCGAGTAGAAAAAACCAAAATGCAGCATATTTGCTTTGGAATAACTGTTGAGTGAGAGATGTTTCCTGATTATTTGTCGTATTTGTGTTTAATGTATCGTGGTTTAATAGCTCTGTAAGCTGTATTTGTCGTGTTTGTGGTGGATAACATAAACCTGCGGTACACCCTTGATAGCTCACTTCTAAACTGCCTTCTGCGTGGAAAACACCTTGTTTTGGTAACAATTTGATTTCTAAGCCCTGTTCATAGACTTGTGTATTACCGAAATAGGGATCTTGATGACTTTTTTCTACAATTGGCTCAATTTGCTGTGTAAATGCAATATTTTCACCTTTAACCTGAATTGTATGTTTATAGAGATAATAATTGGGTTGAATCTCCCAATGTAGGATGATTTGTTGTGCTTGTGCCTGTACTGAAAATGGAAATGCTTGTTCGACAGTAAGAAATTCCGCTTTTTTATCAAATAGACCTGCATAAGCACTAGAAAATAGGTTAACAAGGAAAATGATACAAAAAAGTTGCCAATATTTTTTAATCATAAGTCAGCTATCACACATTAAAATATTAAAGACACGAAGTTTAGCATACTTATGCTGAATTTCTTACTTGAAGTTGCTATACTCTTGCTGTTTTGACTTATGTAATAGACAGAGGAAACAATGCCTATCAACTTTTTTCGTATTTTCCAAGAAAGTGGTTATTTTGTTCGCAATCGCTATCCGATTGTGATCACCTTTACCGTTTTATTTGCTTTAAACTCATTGGTATTTCAACTTATAGTGAATTCATACGGTGGTTTAGAAAAATTATTGTCTACTCCGACTTTAATTCCGTCATCACTTGTTTTTGCCGCATTCATCAATTTGTTTTTAACGTTGTTGTTTACGGTTTGGTTTATTTTGACAGTCGATCAAATTTTAACGAATCGCATCAGCGATATGTTCCTTTATTTGGGGGAAGCGTTAAAAAAAGTATTTGGTTTTGCCGGCTATAATATTATTTTGTTGCTGGCTTTTTTCCCAATGTTTATGGGGTTGAGTGCTTTAACTATTTCAAATGATGTAACTACATTAGTGATCAGTGCTATTGTCTCATTTGTTATCAGTGGTTATTTTTTAACTAAAGTAGCACTGTTGCCGTTTGCTTATTTATTGGAACCGGAAAAGCAGGGCTTAGGTAAATTGTATCAATTAATTAATCAACGTCGTCAATGGAAAGCTATTCTAGGTTATCTTTTTTTGGTTTATGTGCTACCTATGATGGTTAGCAATCAATTAATTTTATTGTTAGGCAAAAATTTAGTGGTGGTTTCAACCATTCTCACTGCTTTTATTAATCTGTTTTCGCTTATTTTTGCTTATCGTTTTTATCGTGTGTTTATGAAAAAAGTATCATTATGAAACAACTATTAGAATTTATTCCACTTATTCTCTTTTTTGCCGTTTATAAATTTTTTGGCGTGCGTGAGGCGGCAATTACCTTAATTATCGCCACAATGATTCAATTTGCGATTTTGAAAATCAAATACGGCAAAATTGAGAAATCACAATGGATTATGGCAATAGCTATCATCTTTTTCGGTAGTTTGACAGCCTATTTTAATGATCTTGAATTTTTGAAATGGAAAGTCACCATTGTTTATGCATTATTTGCTTTGATTTTATTAATTAGCCAGTTTGGCTTTAAGAAATTATTGATAAAAAGTATGCTAGGCAAGGAAATTGAACTGCCACAGAAAGTATGGGAAAACCTCAATTTAGGATGGGGAGTTTTCTTTATTATATGTATGTTGATTAATATTTATGTCAGTCTGTTTTTATCAGATGATATCTGGGTGGATTTTAAATCTTTCGGCTTTTTTGGTTTGACTTTGGCAGCATCACTATTAACCGGTGTTTATATTTATCCGCATCTTGCACAACAAAAAAATAGGGATGAAAAATGAGTACGACAGAGCGTGTGCCAAGTGGCACTTTGTTGTTAAGAACATTGGCAATGCCTTCTGACACCAACGCCAACGGTGATATTTTCGGCGGTTGGATTATGTCGCAAATGGATATTGGTGGTGCGATTTTAGCTAATGAAATTGCACATCGGCGTGTGGTTACTGTACACGTTAATAACATTACATTTCATAAGCCGGTGTCGGTTGGTGATATTGTATGTTGTTACGGACGCTGTACTCGAGTTGGTAATACTTCGTTGCAAATAGAAGTGGAGGTGTGGGTAAAACACGCATTTCGAGATTTTGTTTCCAAGCGTGATTTAGTAACTGAAGCTGTATTCACTTATGTTGCAATAGATGAATACGGCAAGCCTTATCCTATTCCGAAAGAAAATAACGTAGAATTGGAACAGGCATTGCAAATGATTAAACAACATCAAGATAAGGAGTAATTATGTACTATGTGATTTTTGCCCAAGATTTACCCGACACTTTAGAACAACGTTTAGCAGTGCGTGAAAAACATCTCGCTCGTTTATATGCATTGCAACAACAAGGACGTTTATTAACTGCTGGCCCGAACCCAGCAATTGATGATGAAAATCCGGGGACAGCCGGATTTACTGGTTCAACAGTTATTGCTGAATTTTCTTCTTTGGCAGAAGCACAAAATTGGGCGGCACAAGATCCTTATGTAGAGGCAGGTGTTTACGGTGATGTGATCGTAAAACCTTTTAAGAAAGTGTTCTAATGATTTTTGTATTTTACAAAATTTAATTGTTTAACAGCTAGACGAAACAAGACCGCCTTAGAGCGGTCTTGTTATTTTTGGGCATATAGGACAAAATAGTTGGTCTTTTTGCACTTTATGCCTTTATAGGACAAAATAGTTGGTAAAGATTATTCTGGATGATCTTTACCAGCTTTTTTTATTTAAAAAATCCTGTATAAACAGTATTTTATGTTTTCTTGTTAAACCACTGTGAGGGCGTAATTTGTCCTTAAGTTCTTTAAATAGCCCTTCAATCCTATTTGTTGTCTTTTCAATATTTAATTCTGGATATTTCTCATAGGTAAAAATATA